>DASRPJ010000294.1:0-2305 GCA_035646435.1 Thermoanaerobaculia bacterium
CCCGCGAAGAACGGACGGCCGGTCCGGGAAGGCGACCCGCCGGAGCCCGTCTCCTGGTACGGCATCTCGAAGCTCGAGGGGGAGCGCGCGGTCGCCCGGGCCTGGACGGGCCCGTGGATCGTGATCCGCCCCGGCGTCCTCTACGGGCCGCGCGACCGCGGGCTCCTGGCGTACTTCCGGATGGCGGAGAGCGGCTGGGTGCCGGTTCCCGCCCCCAACGCGCTCGTGCAGGTCGGCCCCGCGGCGGACGCGGCGCTCGCGATCGCCCGAGCCGCCGCGAGACCGGACCTCTCCGGCCGGATCGGCTTCGTCTGCGACCCCGAGCCCGTGCGGGTCCGCGAGCTCGCTCTCTCGATCGCGAGAGCGGGGGAGAGGCGCGCCCGTTTCGTCTCCCTGCCGAACCCTCTCGTCCGGCTTGCCGGGGCCCTGGAGACCGCCCGGGAGGCGGTCACCCGCGAGTCGCGGCCCTTCAACGCGGACAAGGCCCGGGAGATCCTCGCCGGGGACTGGCTCTGCGACCCCATGCCGCTGCGGCGTGATTTGCGCCTTCCGTCGCCGCCCCCATTGGAGGACGGTCTGAAGGAAACGTGGGCCTGGTACCGGAAACACGGGTGGTTATCGCCCGGGGGCGGCAGATCGGGTGGAGGGGAGGCCGGAGACGGGGCTTCCATTTTGTAAAATTTGCTAAGATCCGGCCGTCATCAACGGGGCAAGGTGGGAGGAGCCATGAGCAAAGCCGCTCCGGCAGCAGAGGAACAGGTGCGCGGCACGCCCCTTTTCGAGAAGTGCCACAGCTACGAGGTCGCGGAACGCGTCCGCCGGGCGGGCGTGTACTCCTTCTTCCGCGTGATCGAGTCCGCGCAGGATCCGGAGGTCGTCTGCGACGGCCGGCGGATGATCATGCTCGGCTCCAACAACTACCTCGGGCTGACGAACGACCCGCGCGTGAAGGAGGCGGCCATCGCCGCCATCCGGAAATATGGATCGGGCTGCGCCGGATCCCGTTTCTTGAACGGCACGCTCGACATCCACGTCCAGCTCGAGGAGCGCCTCGCGGAGTTCATGCGCAAGGACGCGGCCGTCACGTTCGCCACCGGCTTCCAGGTGAACCTGGGCGCGATCTCCTGTCTCGTCGGCAAGGGCGACGTCGTCTATCTCGACAAGCAGGACCACGCCTGCATCCTGGACGGAGCGCGCCTCTCGTTCGGCGACGTCCGGAAGTTCAAGCACAACGACGCGGCGGACCTCGCGAGGCAGATGAGGACCGACGTCTCGGCGCGCGGGAGGCTGATCGTCGTCGACGGGGTCTTCTCCATGGAAGGCGACATCGCCCCGCTGCCGCAGATCGTCGACGCGGCGCGGACACACGACGCGGCCGTCATGGTGGACGACGCCCACGGGATCGGCGTCCTCGGCGCGACCGGCCGCGGCACCGCCGAGCACTTCGGGCTCGAGGACGACGTCGACCTCATCATGGGGACTTTCTCGAAGTCGATGGCTTCCGTGGGCGGCTTCATCGCCGGCGACGAGACCGTAATCGACTACATCAAGCACTGCGCCCGGACGCTCATCTTCTCCGCCGCGCCCCCGCCCGCCTCCGTGGCGTCCGCTCTCGCGACGGTCGAGATCATGGACCGCGAGCCGGAGCGCCGTGCGAAGCTCTGGGAGAACACGCGGTTCTTCTCGGACGGCCTGAAGTCGATGGGACTCGACACCGGGGGCTCGCGGACGCCCGTCGTCCCCGTCGTCGTCGGCCAGGACGCCGCCGCTCTCGCGATGGTGCAGCGCCTCCACGAGGAGGGCGTCTTCGTGAACTGCGTGATCTCGCCTGCGACGCGTCCGGGCCGGGCGCTCATCCGCACCTCGCTCATGGCGACGCACACGCGCGCCCAGTTGACGCAGGCTCTCGAGGCGATCGAGAAGGTCGCGCGCGAGCTCTCCCTGCTTCCTTCCGTCGGGGTCTGACCGCTCCCGTCGAGATCGAGCGCATCGGTCGCGGCAGGCGCGACGTCGGCCGCTTCTTAGACGTCGCGGAAACTCTCAATCGCGACGACCCCCACTGGGTCGCGCCCCTCCGCTCGGACGTCGCGAAGGTCCTGTCCGACGAGAACCCGTTCTTCCGCCACGCGGAGATCGAGCTTTTCGTCGCGCGCCGCGGCTCCTCCGACGTCGGCCGGATCGCCGCGATCGTGGACCGCGCCCACAACGACTTCCACGAGGAAAAGGTCGTGTTCTTCGGGTTCTTCGAGTCGGTCGACGACGCCGGCGTGGCCGATCGCCTTTTCGAAGCAGCCGCGCTCTGGGG
>DASRPJ010000295.1:0-17053 GCA_035646435.1 Thermoanaerobaculia bacterium
CTTGAGCCGCTTCTCCGCGAGTCGCTCCCAGTCGTCCCCGACACCGCGGAGCCCTCCGGGACGCGGGGGGCGGCGGATCGCCCACGACGTGAGCCGTTCGAGGAGCGCCTTCGGGATCACGGAGCGACCACCGGCGCCGGCGGAACGAAGCGCGTCGGCTCTCCCCTGCCCCAGGGGTCGTACGACCGCGCGAACGCGATCCGGTCCGCGACCGGCGGATGGCTGTAGAGCCAGAAGCGGACGAAGGCGCCGGGCCGCGGGTCCGATAGGTTGATCTCGCCCAGGACCTGGAAGGCTTCCGCGGCAGCGCGGGACGGCTCGGGCACGACACCGTGGATGACCTCGAGCGCGTAGGCGTCTGCCGCGTGCTCGTTCGCGCGCGAATAAGCGTTCACCACGGGGAGCGAGAGCTCGCCGCCGACCGAGAGAAAGAGAAGCAGCAGCGGCAGCGAGGCCCAGTCCGAGAGCCCCCGGATCCCGAGAGGCTCCACTCCCCCGCGGAAGATCCGCCGACCGACTCGGTTCGCGAGGAAGAGCAGGACGAAGAGCAGCGCGGCGACGAAAAGGATCGTCCTGGGAACGTGGCCGAGGACGTAGTGCCCCATCTCGTGGCCGAAGACGAAGAGCGTCTGGGGCGGCGTCATCTTCGCGAGGGTCGTGTCCCAGACGACCACCCTCTTCGACGCCCCGAGGCCGGTGACGTAGGCGTTGACCGACCGGAGCTTCGCGCTCGCCTCCATCACGTACATCTTGTCGCGGGGAATCTCGAGCCCCGCGCGTGCGGTGACCGTCTCGATCTCGCGGACGAGCTCGGGAGCGCGGGCTTCGAGCGGCCCGAAACGGAAAAAGAGCGGGTCGACGACGAGCGGCGCGAGGAAGACGACGAAGACGATCACCGGCAGCATCGCGAGCCAGAACCAGAGCCACCACCGGCGCGGGGAACGGCGCAGGATCCCGTACAGCATCCAGACGACCGGGAGCGCGATCGCGAGGCCGACGGCGCCGGCCTTGGCCCAGTCGACGAGCCAGGAGCCCCAGCCCTGGACGGACTGGTCGTACGCGAGCGAGAGGCGGTGGCGCGCGGCGTCGACCGGAAGGGTCAGGAGCCCGATCAGGCCGAGGAGGATCGGAACGAACACGAGCGCCTGGACGAAGCGCCGGGACGAGACGCGCTCCGCGAGGTCCCTCAGCTTCGGGCCGACCCGGAGCCGGACGAGCGCGACCAGGAGCAGCGCCGCCCACGCCGCCGCCGCGAAGTGCAGCCGGTATCGCGCTCGCGAGTAATCAACGGCCTTCTCGGCCCGCGCTGGAGACAATTTGTAGTTGGAGACGACTCGCCCCGGTGGCGTCGGCTTTCCCTCGGGCGGCGAGGGCGTCTGACCCGCGAGGCCTATCGGCCCGAGCAGGGCGCCGGAGAGTATCAGTGTCCGAAAAAAGTATGGAGCCATGAGGTCAGCTATATATGACTATAATAGTCATATGAAGAGAGCTTCCGTCTCGGAGTTGAAGGCTTCCCTCTCGGCATATCTGGTGGGCGTCAAGAACGGCGAGGAGGTGCTCGTCACCGAGCGCGGTCGGCCGATCGCGCGCCTGATTCCGGCCCACGCCGTCGATCGAGCGAGCGATCGATTGGAAAGGTTGATCCGAGCGGGCGTCGTCCGCGCGCCCTCGGGAAAGCTTTCCCCGGATCTCCTCAAGGTTTCTCCCGTGCGTGATCCCGGCGACAAGACCGTCGAAGCCCTCATCGAAGAGCGCCGGAGCGGCCGCTGAGGTTCTGGGACAGCTCGGCGGTGGTTGCGCTCCTCGTGTCGGAGACTCGCACGCCGACCATGATGGACCTTCTCCGTCGGGATCGAGAGTGCTTGATCTGGTGGGCGACACGGACCGAGTGCCTTTCGGGTCTTCACCGCAGAACGCGAGACGGCGAGCTCGATTCGGTCCAGTTCGAAGCCGCCAGGGACCGGCTTCATCGATTCGATCAAGAGGCCGCCGTCGTACTGCCGTCGGAGGCCATCCGGGCGCGCGCCGAGAGGCTCCTCGGTCTCCATGCTCTGCGGGCCGGGGACGCCTTCCAGCTAGCCGCTCTGCTGGTCGCCGCCGAGGAGCGGCCCGTCGAGTTTCCGTTCGTAACGCTCGACGACCGTCTGGCCGAGGCCGCCCGTAGGGAGGGGTTCTCCGTCTTACCCGCCCGACCGCTCCCGTGATGGTGTCAGGCGGGCATCCTGCTGGCCGCCCGGTTAGTACGGCGTCGGCGACAGGCCGACCATCGCCTGGCCGCAGAGCCGCGCGCGGTCGCCGCGGTTCGTGTGGTACTCGTAGGTCGCGTCCCGGACGCGCAGGATGATCTTGTAGCCGGGCGTCAGCACCTGCGCGCAGCTCTCACCCGTCTTGGTGCAGCCGAGGCAGGAGTCCGGCCACGTGTAGTCCTCCTGCGAGACGCCTGCGATGTCCCTCTCGGGGGCGCCGGTCTTCTTGGCCAGGTCTTTCACCGCCGCTCGGAACGCCTCCTCGCGGGTCTTGCTGTCCCCTCCCTGAGTAGAGGGGGGCGGCGCGTTGGAGGTGCGGCGCAGACCGCACGCGGCCGCACCGCCGAGGACGACGATCGCGAAGGCAACGAGCGCGACTCTTTTCATTCTCTCTTTTCTCTTCCTCCGCCCGGGGGCGGCAAAACGCGGTACCCGCTCAGGAAACGATATCTCTTTCGGCGGCCGGCGCCATCGCGCGACGCGCGAGCTCGAGGACGTCGTAGGGGGTCGTCGTGGCGGCAATCTCGTCCTTCGCGTTGCCGAGCATGATCATGCAGAACGGGCACGAGAGACTGACGGCGCCGGTCCCGGCCGCCTCGATCTCCTTCATCCGCTCCTGGTTGATGCGGGTCCCGAGCTTCTCCTCCATCCACATCCGGCCGCCCCCGGCCCCGCAGCAGAGCCCCTTCTCGCACGTCCGGGGCAGCTCCTTCAGCTCGACTCCCGGGATCGCCCGCAGGATCCGGCGCGGGGCCTCGTAAACGTCGTTGTATCGCCCGAGGTAGCAGGCGTCGTGGTACGAGACGGTCTCGGGCACCGACTCGGTGAGCCGGATCCTTCCCTCCGAGACGAGCTGCGCGACGAGCTCCGTCGCGTGCATCACCTCGTAGTTCCCGCCGAACGCGGGGTACTCGGCGCCGATGCAGTTGTAGCAGTGCGGGCAGTTGGTGACGATCTTCTTCACGCCGTAGCCGTTCAGCGTCTCGACGTTCTGCTGCGCGAGCATCTGGAAGAGGTACTCGTTGCCCATGCGGCGCGCCGAGTCGCCGTTGCACGTCTCCTCGGTCCCGAGGATCGCAAAGGAAACCCCGGCCTCGTTTAAGATCTCGACGATCGCCTTCGACACCCGCTTCGCGCGGTCCTCGTAGGAGCCGGCGCATCCCACCCAGAAGAGGACCTCGACGTGCCGGTTCTCCGCCTCCGCCATCGTGAGGACGGGAAGGTCGGCGACCCAGTCCGCGCGCGCGGCGGCGGCGATGCCCCACGGGTTCCCGTTCGTCTCCATTCCGCGAAACGCCGTCTGCATCTCCTTCGGAAAGTCCGCGCGCTCGAGCACGAGGTGGCGCCGCATCTCGACGATCTTGTCGACGGCCGGGATGATGAAGACCGGGCACGCGCTCGTGCAGAAGCCGCACGTCGTGCACGCCCAGATGGTCTCCTCCGCGAGCCATCCCCCGATCAGCTCGCGCCTCGGCTCCCCCGCCGCCCCGTTGCCGTTGCCGCGGCCGGAACTTGCCGCCAGGACCTCCGGCGTCGCCTCGCGCACGGCGTCCCGCACGTCACCGATGAACACCTTCGGGTCGAGCGGCTTCCCCGTGAGCGCCGTGGGACAGACGACCCGGCAGCGCCCGCACTCGGTGCACGTGTATCCGTCGAGCACCGACTTCCACGAGAGGTCCTCCACCCGCGACACCCCGAACCGCTCCGAGGCCTCGAGGTCGGGCGTGCCGAGCCGTCCCATCGGCTCGAGCTTCATGAAGAACACGTTCGGAACGGACGTGATGATGTGGAAGTGCTTCGAGTACGGCAGGTAGTTCCCGAAGAAGAGGATGTCCACGAGGTGCGTCCACCAGGAGACGGAGTAGATCGACTGCAGCGCTTCGGGCGCGAGTCCGCGGAGCATGCCGGCCACGGCGGCGACGGCGGGCGCCCAGGGGCTCGGCGGCTCGCCGGAGAGCGCGACCTTCGCGCCCTCGGCGAGCAGGTCCGTCACGATGAGGAGCGCGATCAGGAAGAGGATGAACCAGGCGTCGGCGGTGAGATCCAGGCGCCGCGGCCGCGCGAAGGCGCGACGGGCGACCGCCATCGCGACCCCGACGAGAACGAGCACCTCGAAGACGTCCTTCGCGAGCGTGTACGCGTCCCCCGGCGCGCCGGACAGGAGGACGAAGCCGGGGACGACGCCCTCGACGACGAGAGCGATCGTCCGGACGAGCAGGACGACGAAGCCCGTGAAAAGGAAGATGTGGAAGGTGCCCGCGTAGAGGTCGCGGAACATCCGCTTCTGGAGAAACGCGTACTCGATCGTCTTGCCGATCCGCTCTCCGATCCGGTCGAACCGGTTCTCCGGCGTCGTCGCGAGGAGGACGCGCACCCGCCGGGACATCGAGTAGACGAATGCGACGACGGAAAGGAGAACGAGGAGTCCGAAGAAGACGGTGCCGGGCATGCCGAAGACCGCGCGTTCCGTCGGCAGGGCGGGCACGATCGGAGTCTATTCCGCCTTCGCGGCGCGAACCGCCTTCGCCACCTCGGGCACGGTCTGGAAGATGTCGCCGACGATCCCGTACGTCGCCACCTTGAAGATGGGCGCCTCCGGGTCCTTGTTCAGGGCGACGATCACCTTCGACGTCCCCATTCCGGCGAGGTGCTGGATCGCGCCGGAGATCCCGCAGGCGACGTAGAGCGTCGGCGACACGACCTTGCCCGTCTGGCCGACCTGGTGCTGGTGGTCGATCCAGCCCGCGTCGACGACGGCTCGCGACGCCCCGAGCGCGCCGCCGAGCGCTTCCTGGAGGTCGCGAATGAGAGGCCAGTTCTCCGGCCCCTTGATCCCGCGGCCGCCGGAAACGATGACGTCCGCCTCCGAGACGTCCTGCTCCTTCGACTCGGACGCCTCGATCCGGACGACGTGCGCGCGGGGGGCGATCTCTCCGGTCTCGAGCGCCTCGACTTTCGCCTCGGCGGCGGCTTCGTCGGCCTCGGCCGGAAAGACGTTCGGCCGCGTCGTCGCGATCTGCAGCTTTGCCGCGCCGCAGTCGACCTCGGCCCGCGCCTTCCCGGAGTAGACGGGCCGCGACGCGACGAGCCGGTCGCCCTCGACCCGAAGGTCCATCACGTCGGCCAGCACGGAGACATCGTTTCTCGCGGCGAACCGGGGCGCGACGTCCTTGCCCATCGCCGTCGCGGCGATCAGCACGGCGTCGGGGCTCTCCTTCTTCGCGGCCGCGTCGAGCGCGCCGACGTACCCCTTGTTGCTGTAGAGGGCGAGCTCGTCCCGGTCCGCGACGTGGACGACGGCGGCGCCGTACCGGCCGAGCCCCGCGGCGAGCGCCGTGACGCCCTTGCCGGCCAGGACGGCGGAGACCGGCCCGCCCGCGAGCTTGCGCGCGAGGGCCAAGGCCTCCAGAGACGCCTTGCGGACCTTGCCGTCGCGCTGCTCGATGAAGACGAGGAACTTCATGTTTCGATGTCATTCTGAGGCCCGAAGGGCCGAAGAACCCCTCGCGTGAAAAGCACGGGGTCCTTCGCGGAGCCTGTCCTGAGCGGCAGGCCGTAGTCGAGAGGGACACAGATCCCTCGCGTCGCTCGGGATGACAGGAAGGGCGAAGGGCTCAGGCGCCGTCCTGAACGAAGTGAAGGAATGACAGGCTGATTCACAGGACCTTCGCCTCTTCGCGCAGCAGCCGCACGAGCTCTTTCGCGGCGGCGGCCGGATCGTCCGCGGGGATCAGCTTGCACGCCTGACGGGACGGAGGAAGCTCGAGCTTCCTCCACCGGGTCCTGGCCATGGCCGGGTCGGCCTCGGGGACGCCGAGCTCCGCGAGCTTCTTCTCCGCGATCGGCTTCTTCTTCGCGCCCATGATCCCCTTGAGCGACGCGTAGCGCGGCTCGTTCAGTCCCTTCTGCGCGGTCAGAACTACCGGAAGCGGGGACAGGACGACTTCGTGCGCTCCCTCGATCTCGCGGTGAGCGGTCACTTTCCCGGGCGCGACCTCGAGCTTCACGACGCTGCCGACGTGCGGCAGGTCGAGGAGCTCGGCGACCATCGGGCCGACGAGCGACTCGTCGGGGCCGACGCCCTTCTGCCCGAACCAGAGGAAGTCGTGTCCTGCCCCGCGCGCGACCGCCGCGATCGCCTTGGCCGTCCCGAGCGCGTCGAGCATCCGCGCGTCACCGGAGTCCACCCACACGGCGTCGTCCGCGCCGCGCGCGAGACACTCGCGCAGGCCCGTCTTCACGCGCTCCGGCCCCACCGACACGACCGTCACCGTCCCGGCGCCCGCGGCTTCCTTCGCGCGCAGCGCTTCCTCGAGCGCGAACTCGTCGTACGGCGAGACGATCCACTTCACGTCGGTCTCGTCGAGCGACTTGCCGTCCGGCGCGACCTTGATGCGCGTCTCCGTGTCCGGGACGTAGGCGATGGCGACGAGGGAGTTCACCGCGATGACGCCGTTCAGACCGACTTGAAGATGAGGCAGCCGTTCGTGCCGCCGAAGCCGAAGGAGTTCGACATCGCGTACTTCACGGGGACCCGTCGCGCCTCGTTCGGCACGTAGTCGAGGTCGCACTCCGGGTCGGGGATCTCGTAGTTGATCGTCGGCGGCAGGATCCCGTGATGGAGGATGAGCGCGACGATCCCGCTCTCGAGTCCTCCCGCGGCGCCGAGCAGGTGCCCCGTCGACGACTTCGTCGAGGAGACCGCGAGCTTGTAGGCGTGCTCGCCGAAGACCATCTTGATGGCGATGGTCTCGACCTTGTCCCCCACCGGCGTCGACGTGCCGTGGGCGTTGATGTAGCCGATCTCCTCGGGAGCGAGCTCCGCGTCGGCGAGCGCATTTTTCATGACGCGGGCGGGACCGTCGCCGTCCTCCGACGGCGCCGCGATGTGGTACGCGTCCCCGGAGAGGCCGTAGCCGACGAGCTCGGCGTAGATGCGGGCGCCGCGCTTTTTCGCCGCTTCCATCTCCTCGAGGACGACGAGGCCGGCGCCCTCGCCCATCACGAAGCCGTCCCGCTCGCGATCGAACGGCCGCGACGCGTGCTGCGGGTCGTCGTTGCGGGTCGAGAGCGCGCGCATGACGGCGAACCCTCCGACGGCGAGGGGCGTGATCACGGATTCCGTCCCGCCGGCGATCGCGGAGTCGGCGTCGCCGTACTGGATCATCCGGTACGCCTCACCGACAGCGTGCGCCCCGGTCGTGCACGCCGTGACCGTCGCGAGGTTCGGGCCCTTCAAACCGTACTTGATCGACACGTTGCCCGCGGCCTCGTTCGCGATGAGGGCCGTGATGAAAAACGGCGAGATCACGCGGGGGCCGCGCGCGAGGAAGTTCTTCTGGGTCTCCTCGATGATGGGCAGTCCGCCGATCCCCGACCCGATGACGACGGCGATCCGCTCGCGGTTCTCGTCGGTCACGGGCAGTCCGGAGTCCTCCATCGCGAAGTGCGCGGCCGCCATCGCGTAGTGGATGAACGTGTCCATCTTCTTGATTTCCTTGCGCTCGATGTAGAGCGCAGGGTCGAAGCCCTTCACCTCCCCCGCGATGCGGCAGGAGAAGGGGGACGCGTCGAAACGGGTGATCGGCCCCACGCCGTTTCTTCCCGCGACGAGGCCGTCCCAGTTTTCCGCGTTGCCGATCCCGAGAGGGGAGACGAGTCCCACCCCCGTCACGGCCACGCGGCGCGGAGAGGAGACGCGAGGCATGTGATTTCAGTTTTGCGGGGAGTTCTTCTCGATGTACTCGACGGCGTCCTTGACCTTCTGGATCTTCTCCGCGGCCTCGTCGGGAATCTCGATGTTGAACGCCTCCTCGAAGGCCATGACCAGTTCGACGGTGTCGAGAGAGTCTGCGCCCAGATCGTCCACGAATGAAGCTTCGGGGGTCACTTCGTTCGCATCAACGCCGAGCTGCTCGACGATGATGCTCTTCACCTTTTCATCGACACTCATCCGTCCTCCTTCTTCGAGCGGGAAGCGGCCGTATTCTAGTCGGAAAACTCAAATTTTTTCGCGCCCCGTTTCCCGTCACATGTAAAGCCCTCCGCTGACGTTCAGCACCGCGCCGGTGACGTAGGCGGCGTCCTCCGAGGCGAGGAACGCGACCGCGCCGGCGACGTCGTCCGGCGCCCCCAGCCGCTGGAGCGGGATCTGACCCGAGAGCGCCTCACGCGACTGTTCCGTCATGCGGTCGGTCATCGCGGTCGAGATGAACCCGGGGGCAACGGCGTTGCAGGTGACGTTGCGCGAGCCGAGCTCCCGCGCGACGGAGCGAGTCAACCCCACGAGCCCGGCCTTCGCCGCGGCGTAGTTGGCCTGTCCCGCGTTCCCCATGAGCCCGACGACGGACGTGACGTTGACGATGCGGCCGTAACGCCGCCGGACCATTCCCTTGACGACCGCCTGGATGAGGAGGAAGGCCCCGGTCAGGTTCGTCATGAGGACCCGGTCCCAGGCTTCCCGGGACATCCGGAGGATCAGGTTGTCCTCGGCGATTCCCGCGTTGTTGACGAGCACGTCGATCTGTCCGTGCTCCTCGAGGGCGCTCTTCATGGCGCTCTCGATCGACGACGGCTGCGACACGTCGAGCTCGAGGACCCGGGCTCGCCCGCCGGACTTCGAGATGTCGGCGACGACCCGGTCGAGCACGGCGGTCGAGCGCGACGCCGCGAGGACGATCGCGCCCTCCGCCGCCAACCGGCGCGCAATCGCCTCGCCGATGCCGCGCGACGCGCCCGTGACGAGGGCGATCCGACCGTCGAATCGGTTCACGGTGCGAGTCTATTACCGCGGTTGACCCGGCACGTCCGGCAGATTCCGGCTCCACTCGTCCACGATCGCCCGGGCGATGTCGCTCATCGCGGCGACCGCGGGGTGGATCAACGCGGTCTCGTGTGCTCCCGGGCTCCCGTCCGTGAAGACGACGAGCACGAACCTTCCCTTCGCCGTCCGCAGGATGCCCGAGTCATTGCGGACTCCCGACATCGTTCCCGTCTTGCCGGCCCACAGTGCCGCGGACGAAAAGTGCCGCGCGAGTCGGGCCCGGCTCGGCGCGCTGTCGAGAAACCGGAAGATCCGCTCGGAAGCTTCTTCGTCGAGGAGATCGCCCGTCGCGACGCGGGAGAGCCACAGCGCGACTTCCCCGGGAGTCGCCTCTCCGAACTTGAGGCCCGTCCAGCGGGGACCCGGGACCGCGGGATCGAGCCACGGAAGCACGGACAGCAGCCTGACGCCGCGAAATCCGAGCGACGCCATCCGCGCGTTGATGCTCTCCACCCCGAGCCGCTCGATCCACGCGTTCGTCGCGGTGTTGTCGGACGGGCCCATCATGAGAGTCACGAGGTCGTTCCACGTCGGAGCGAGACCGGGGTCGAAGAGCTTCAGCCACCCCGACTCGGATGCCTTGTTCTCCCGGGTGAGCGTCCACCGCTCGGCCAGGTCGACGCGGCCGTCGCGGGCGGCGGCCATCGCCTCGGTCAGGACGGCGAGCTTGATTACGGACGCGGCCTCGAAGGTCTCGTCGGCGCGGTGTTCGTACGCGAGGCCGCTCTCGACGTGCCGGGCCGCCACGCCGATCCGGCAGGCGCAGAGGCGCGACCCCGCGTCCACGGCGGCGTCGATCGGAGATCGCGGCGCGACGATGGAGGCGCGAGGCCGTGAGGCGGTCGTGGCGCACGCGCCGAGGAGAAGGCCGGCCCCGGCGAGGGCGACGAGCGCGGCCGCGCGCCGTGTCGGGCTCAACTCCCCCAGACCTCGACCCGGATCCCCCTCTCGATCCGCTTGACGAGCCCGGCGAGCACGTTGCCGGGGCCGATCTCGAGCCCGCGGTCTACTCCCTGCGCGGCGAGGCGGCGAACGCCCTCGACCCACCGCACCGGGGAGTCGATCTGGTGAACGAGAGCGTCGCGGAGGAGGGTCCCGCGCCACGTCGGCTCCGCGTCCACGTTCGTGACGACCGGGAACGCCGCGTCGGAGAACTCCGTCGCCGCGAGAAGCTCCTCCATCCGCTCGCGCGCGGGGCGCATGAGCGGCGAGTGGAAGGGAGCGGAGACGGCGAGCGGGATCGCGCGCTTCGCGCCCCGCGCGAGACACCCGGCGGAGGCGCGCGCGACCGCGGCGGCGTGCCCCGCGATCACCGTCTGCTCCGGCGAGTTGTAGTTGGCCGCCGACACCACCTCGTCGCCGGCGGCCTCCGCGCAGGCCGCCTCGACGTCCGCCGGCGAGAGTCCCACGATGGCCGCCATCGCTCCGACCCCCGCCGGAACGGCCTCCTGCATGAAGGTGCCGCGCCTGCGGACGAGGCGCACGGCGTCCGCGAAGGAGAGGGCTCCGGCGGCGACGCACGCCGAGTACTCCCCGAGCGAGTGTCCGGCGGCGAAGCCGGTTCCCCCGAGCCGCTCGGGCGACTCCGAGCGGAGGGCCTCCAAGGCCGCGATCGAGTGCGTGAGGATCGCCGGCTGCGTGTTCGCGGTGGCGCGGAGGTCCTCCTCCGGCCCCTCGAAGCAGAGCCGCGTGAGGTCGAACCCGAGGGCCGCATCGGCTTCCTCGAAGACGGCCCGGGCGGCGGGCGAGCCGTCGTAGAGCGCGCGCCCCATACCGACGAACTGCGATCCCTGGCCGGGAAAGAGGAGGGCGAGGCTCAAGCGGGCGCTGCTACCACCGCAGGAGAACCGAGCCCCACACGAGCCCCGATCCGAACGCCGTCAGCAGCACGAGGTCGCCGTCCGCGATCCGCCCGGCGCGCGCGCACTCGTCGAGCGCGATCGGGATCGAGGCCGCCGACGTGTTGCCGAAGCGTTCGATGTTCTTGTAGACCTTCGAAGCCGGAACCTTCAGCTTCTCCCCGACGGCGTTGATGATCCTCTCGTTCGCCTGGTGCGGGATGAAGAGGGCGATCTGCTCGTGCGTGAAGCCCTGCTCGGTGAGCAGCTCGGACGTGACGTCGGCCATCGCCTTCACGGCGACCTTGAACGTCTCGTTCCCCTTCATCTTGATGTACGGGAGCTTCTCCGCGAGCTGGGTCGGGTCGTTCGCCGGACGGTTCGAGCCGCCGCCCGGCATGCAGATGAAGTCGGCGTAGTTGCCGTTCGCCTTCATGATGCTTCCGAGGATGCCGTGGTCGCCCTTCGTCGCCTGGAGGACGACGGCGCCGGCGCCGTCGCCGAAGAGGACGCACGTCGAGCGGTCGGTCCAGTCCACGATGCGCGAGAGGATCTCTCCGCCGACGACGAGGACGTTCTCCGCCTTGCTCGACTGGATGAGGCCGTCGGCGAGGTGAAGGCCGTAGAGGAAACCGGCGCACGCCGCCGACAGGTCCGACGCCGCCGCCTTCGTCGCGCCGAGGTTGCGCTGGACGAGGCACGAGGTCGCCGGAAAGAGCGTGTCGCTCGAGATCGTCCCGACGAGGATCATGTCGAGGTCTTCCGCGGGCATGTGCGCGCGCTTCAGCGCGAGCTCCGACGCCTTCGTGCACAGGTCGGAGAACTTCTCCCCCTCCGAGACGATGTGGCGCTCCTTGATCCCGGTCCGCGACGTGATCCACTCGTCCGAGGTGTCGACGAGCTTCTCCAGGTCGGCGTTCGTCAGGAGCTTTTTCGGCACGGCGGCGCCGGTGCCGACGATTCGGGCCCGGTTCACGCCTTGACGAGGGTCGCTTCGCGCGAGTGGAGCTCGGCGATCGAGGACTGGATCTTTTCCGCGAGGCCCTGCCGCGAAAACTCGGCGGCGAACCGGATGGCGTTCTTGATCGCCTTCGCGCTCGACCGACCGTGACAGATGATCACGCAGCCTTTCACTCCCAGCATCGGCGCGCCGCCGTACTCGGAGTAGTCGAGGCGCTGCTTGAAGCTGCGGAACGCGCTGCGCGAGAGGAGAAAGCCGACGGACGCCTGGAGCGTGCGCTTGATCTCCTCGCGGAGGAGCTTCTCGACCATCTCGCCGAGGGCCTCCGAGACCTTGAGGATGACGTTGCCGGTGAAGCCGTCCGTGACGATCACGTCGACCTTGCCGTCGAAGACGTCGCGCCCCTCGACGTTGCCGATGAAGTTCAGGCCCGCCTCCTTGACGATCTTGAACGCCTCCTTCGTGCGGTCCGTGCCTTTCGTGTCCTCCTCGCCGATGGACATGAGCCCGATCGAGGGCGTCGGCTTTCCGAACGCGAGCTGGGCGTAGATCGAGCCCATCACGGCGAACTCCTTGAAGTGCTCGGTCTTCGCGTCGGGGTTCGCGCCGACGTCTAAGAGGAGGCAGTGCCCCGACAGGTTGGGAAGAATCGCGGCCAGGGCCGGGCGGTCCACCCCCTCGATGGTGCCGATGACCATCTTGGCGCAGACCATGGCGGCGCCGGTGTGCCCCGCCGAAACGAGGCCGGCGGCCCGGCCGTCCCGCACGCAGTTGGCCGCGACGCGGATCGAGGAGTTGCGCTTCTTGCGGACGGCGGCGGTCGCGGGGTCGTCCATCGTGACGACCTCCGGCGCCTCCGCGACCTCGATGTCCGTCCCGCGGTAGCCGGACTCGGCGAGGAGCCGTTCGAGCCTCGAAGAGCTGCCGACGAGAAGGGTCGAGATCCCGAATTCCCTCGAGGCGGCGATCGCCGCGTCCACGTTGACGTGCGGCGCGTGATCGCCCCCCATCGCATCCACGGCGATGCGCACGCTAGTAGACGACCTTCCCGTCGAGAAACACGGAGCCGGGATTATACGGGTCGGGGGGGGTCTGACCCCGGAGGGGTCAGATCCACGTTCCCGGAGGTTCAGACGTTCGTGACCTGTTTACCCTTGTAGTGTCCGCACCGCGGACAGACGCGGTGGGGAGCTTTCGCCTCGTGGCAGTTGGGGCACTCCGAGAGCGCGGGTACGGCGAGCGCGTCGTGAGCGCGGCGCTTGTCGCGGCGGGCTTTGCTGTGGCGGCGTTTCGGATTCGGCATCGGTTCCTAACCTTCCCCTTCTTTCAGGAGCTTCAAAGCGTTCCAGCGCGGGTCGGCGAATTCCGTCACGCAGTTGCAGTCGGATCCGTTGCGATCCGTCCCGCATCGAGGGCAGAGGCCGAGGCAGTCCTCTCTGCAGAGCGGCTTCATCGGGATGGCCATCTGGATGCGCTCTTCGACGATCGGAGCGACGGGAACGACCGGGTCGTCGTAGAAGAAGGCATCGAGGTCGTCCCGATCGAGAGACACCTCGTCTCCGGCGACCGGCGCCCGCCGCAGCAGGAGGAGCAGGAACTCCTCTTCGTGGGAGAAGGGGTAGGAGGTGAGGCAGCGGCTGCACTCGAGCTCCCCCCCCCACCGGGCGCGGGCGGAGAGCGAGTAGCCCCCCTCGGCGCGCGACACTTCCCCGGCGACCGAGGCCGGCGTGATCGAGACGAGCGGTTCCCGGTCGAGGGCCTCCAGCGTGAACGGGATCTCGAAGGCGAACCGGAGGGGCTCGTCGGTAACGGTTTCGAGCGAGAGGGACGGCGCGTTGGTCATGATCGAACCGGTGATTCTAGCGATTCCGGCCCGACAGTCAAACCTCTGATAGCTTGGCGCGAATGAGTGGATCGCCACCCCGGCGATGAGGGTCGCCGTCGACGCGCGGGCGCTCCTCGGGCAGAGCACGGGCATCGGAACCTACACGCGGGGGATCATCCGGGGCCTCGCCGCCCGCGACGGATTGGTCCTCGGGCTCTTCACGCCCCGCCGGCTGGACGACCCCCCCGCCGTCGACGGGTCGGTCTCCTTCCACGCGGACCGGCACCCCTACGGGACGGTCTGGGTCCAGACGACGCTCCCCGCCCGCGCCGCGGCCTGGCAGGCCGACGTCCTTCTCGCCGCGCTCACGATCGGCCCGGCCCGCGGGGACGTCCCGCTCGTCTCCGTCGTGCACGACCTGACGGCGCTGACGCATCCGGAGTGGCACGCGGCCCGCACGCTCGTCGGGTTCCTGCCCCTGTGGGAAAAGACCGTCGAACGCGCCGCGCGTTTCCTCTGCGTCTCGGAGACGACGGCGCGGGACCTCGCAGCCCGGTATCCGGAGACGCGGGAGCGCATCGCCGTCGCGAGGAACGGCGTCGACGAGGAGTTCCGGCCGCTGGAGGATGCGGGGGCGGACGACCGCGCGCGGCGGCGATTCTCGAACGGCCGGCCCTACGTCCTCTACCTCGGCACTCTCGAGCCGCGAAAGGACGTCGAGACGCTCGTCGCGGCGTGCGAGAGGCTCTGGTCCCGCCGCCGCGCGCGGCCGGACCTCGTCCTCGCCGGCGGCGCCGGCTGGAAGTCGACGGCGCTCCACCGGCGGATCGCGCGCTCCCCCTTCCGAGACAAGATCCACCTGGCGGGTTACGCCGCGCGGCCCCAGGCGATCGAGCTCTACCGGGCCGCGGAGGCGTTCGTCTATCCCTCGCTCGCGGAGGGGTTCGGCCTGCCGGTCGCCGAAGCGATGGCCTGCGGCACCCCCGTCGTCGCCTCCGACATCGACGCGCTGCGCGAGGTCGCCGGCGACGCCGCCCTCTACGCCGCCCCGCGGGACTTCGCGGCCTTCTCGCGCGCGATCGAGCGACTCTTAGACGACGAGGACGCGCGCGCGTCGTTCCGGGACGCGGGTTTCCGGCGGGCCGCGCTCTTCACGTGGAGCGAGGCGGCTCGGCGGACCGCCGACGCGCTCTCGGCCGCGGCCGTCGGAGCGAGCCGGTGAGCGTCGACGCTCCCCTGATCGGAGTGGACGCCCGGAAGCTCGTGGACTACGGGATCGGCTCGTACATCCGGAACCTGCTCGAAGCGGTCTCGGTGCGGCCGGAGGCGGAGCGCTACCGGTTTCGCGTCTACGCGCGGAGGGCGGACCGGGAGGCGATGCCGTCTCTTCCGTCGAACTTCGAGGTCGTCGAGGAGGACTCGCCCGGGTACTCCCTGGCCGAGCTCACGCGCTTCGCCTTCCGGCTCTTTCGCGACCGGCTCGACCTCTTTCACGCGACCCACTACGTGCTCCCGCCGCTCCGGAGCCGCGCGGTCGTCACGATCCACGACATCATCCACCTCCTCTACCCGCAGTACCTTCCCAACCGCGCGGCCCTGATCTATGCCCGCGTGATGATCCGGCGTGCACTCGTGCGGGCGGACCGCATCATCACGGTCTCCTACAACAGCAAGAGGGACCTCGTGGATTACTTCGGGATCGCCCCCTCCCGCGTCGAGGTGATCTACAACGGCGTCTCTCCCCGGTTCCACCCCGACGTTGCCGAGGAGGACCGCCGCCGGGTCCGCGAGAAGTACGGGCTCACCCGCCCCTACCTGCTGTTTCTCGGGGGCGAAAAGCCCCACAAGAACGCCCAGAACGTCGTGCGCGCCTTCGCCGAGGCGAGGCGGCGCCGCGCGGACCTGCCCCACTCCCTCGTCCTCGCCGGCCCGATGCCCGGCAACGCGGCGCGGATCGACGCGCTGATCGCCGCTCTCGACGTCGGGCGAGCGATCGTCCGGCCCGGCCGGATCGCCGAGGAGGACCTTCCCCCCCTCTTCGCGGGAGCGGACGTCCTCCTCTACCCCACGCTGTACGAGGGATTCGGTCTGCCGGTCGTCGAGGCGATGGCGTGCGGGACGCCGGTGCTCACGTCCTCGACGTCCGCCCTTCAGGAGATTGCCGGCGGCTACGCGTACCTCGTCGACCCGCTCGACGTGGACGCGATCGCACGGGGGATCGTGCTGCTCACGACCGACCCGAAAGTGCGGTCGGATTTCGTGGAGCTCGGAAGGAAGCGGGCGCGCGACTTCTCGTGGGAAAAGGCGGCCGAACGGACCCTGGAGGTCTACGCCGACGCGCTCGCCGGAGCCGGAAAACGCCGTACGTGACGAGGACCGCCGTCGTTCACGACTGGTTGAACGGGATGCGAGGGGGCGAAAACGTTCTCGAGGCGATCCTTCCCCTCGTTCCGAACCCGACCATCTTCACGCTCTTCCACGTGCCGGGGGCGGTCTCGCGCGAGATCGAGCGCTACCCGATCCGAACGTCGTACCTCGACCGCTTTCCCTTTTCCCGGCGCGGCTACCGCCAGCTCCTCCCCCTCTTCGCCGGGGCCGTCGAGTCCTTCGACCTGGCGGGGTTCGACCTCGTCGTCTCCTCCTCGCACTGCGTCGCGAAGGGAGCGGTCGCGCGGCAGGGAGTCCCTCACCTCTGCTACTGCCACACGCCGGTGCGGTACGCGTACGAACAGTTCGACGTGTACTTCCCCCCGGAGCGCACGCGGTTCTGGAGGCTCAAGAAGTCGCAGATCGACCGCCTCCGGAGGTGGGACCAGGCGACCGCCGGCCGGCCGACCCGGTACCTCGCCAACTCCTCCGCCGTGGCGGAACGGATCCGCCGGCACTATGGCCGCCCCGCGGCGGTCGTCCCCCCTCCCGTCGACGTCGATTTCTTCACCGGCGGCGGCGAGCCGCGGTCCGACTTCCTCCTCGGAGTGGGCTCGCTCGTGCCCTACAAGCGGTACGACGTGGCGATCGAAGCCGCCGCTCGTCTCCGGCGGCCGCTCGTCCTCGTCGGGAAGGGCCCGGAGGAGGCGCGCCTCCGCGCGCTCGCGTCCCCCTCCGTAACAATCGTCGCGGACCTCGACCGCGAGGCGCTCCGGCAGCTCTACCGGACGTGCCACGCGTTCGTGCAGCCGGGAGAGGAGGACTTCGGCATCTCGCTCGTGGAAGCGCTCGCCTGCGGCGCCCCGGTGGCGGCGCTCGGGCGCGGCGGCGCGCTCGACACGGTGACGGAGGGGGTCAACGGGGCCTTCGCCCCCCTGCCGACGGGCGAGAGCCTCGCGGCGGCGGTCGAGAGGCTCGGCGGGGGACGCTTCG
>DASRPJ010000296.1:0-3048 GCA_035646435.1 Thermoanaerobaculia bacterium
GAGGGGCCGGCCGGGCCGTGCCGCCGTTATGCGGCCTCCGTCCACGACGAGCTGCCCGTTGACCATGACGTACGGGATCCCGGCGCTGTAGTGGAGCGGATCGGCGTAGGTCGAGCGATCGATCACCGTCGCGGGATCGAAGAGCACGACGTCCGCGGCCATACCGGGGCGGAGGATCCCGCGGTCCGCGATGCCCATCCTCGACGCGGGCAGCGAGGTCATCTTCCGCACGGCTTCCTCGAGCGAGAGGCGTTTCTCCTCCCGCACGTACCGGCCGAGGATGCGCGCCGCGGAGCCCCACGCTCGCGGGTGCGACTTCTCCTCCGAGTAGATCCCGTCCTCCGCTTTCGCCCCCGAGTCCGTGCACATCGAGACGAGCGGGTGCGCGATCGCCGCGCGGACGTCGTCCTCGCTCATCGAAAAGGTGACGCGACCCGTGTGCGCGCGGTCTGCGATCACGAGGTCGATCAGGACGTCAAGAGGGTCCTTGCCTTCGGCTCGCGCGATCTCGGCGATCGTCTTCCCTTCGTACTTCTTGTAGTCGGCGTTCAGTACCCGGGTGATGAGGATTCGCGACCCGGGCTCGTCCGGCCAGTCCGGGTTCTCCTTCGGGAAGTCCGCGCGCGCCCGAGCACGGGTCGCCGGATCCTGAAGCCGTCCGAGGAGCTTCTCCCGCCCGCCCTCGCGGACCCAGATGGGAAGGGACGCGTCGAGGTTGTTGGAGCTCGCCGCCCACGGATACGCATTCGCCGAGACGTCGAGGCCTTCCGCGCGCGCCGCCTCGATCCGCCGCAGGACTGCCGGCATCCTTCCCCAGTTGCCCTTACCCGCGGTCTTCAGGTGATGGATCTGAGTCGGGATATTCGCCTCGCGCGCGATCCGGAACACTTCGTCGAGGCTCGCGTCGATCCCGTTGCCTTCCTCCCGCTGGTGGGTGATGTAGCTGCCGCCGTAACGAGCCGCCACCTTCGCGAGCGCGATGAGCTCCTCGGTGGACGCGAACCGGTCGGGGACGTAGACGAGCGACGACGAGAGCCCGAACGCGCCGTCCTCCATCGCCTGCGCGACGGCCGCTTCCATCGCCGCGAGCTCCGCGGGCGTCGCGGGGCGGTCGTCCTTGCCGATCACGAGATCCCTTACGCCGCCCGCGCCGACGAACGTGCCGAGGTTGATCGTGGGCTTCGCCCGCTCGAACGCTTTCCAGTACCCGGCGAGCGTCGTCCAGTCGGGCGTCACGCCGTACCGTTTCCAGGTGTCCTTGCCGTCGGCGATCATCCGGGCGTTCGTCGGAGCGATGGCGCGGCCCTCGCCCGTCAGCTCTGTCGTGATGCCCTGCGTGATCTTGCTCGCGGCGCGGTTGTCCACGAGCACGCCGTACTCGGACTGGCCGAGCATGTCGATGAAACCGGGGGCGATGACGAGGCCGGCGGCGTCGATGCGGCGCTTTGCAGACACGCGCGACAGGTCGCCGATCGCGGCGATCCGGTCTCCCACGATCCCGATGTCGGCGCGGAACCAGGTGGCGCCGGTGCCGTCGACGACCCGGCCTCCGGCGAACACGGTGTCATAGCGCCCCGATGCCGGTTCCGGCCCCGCGGCGGACGACGGCGCGAGAGCGAGAGCGATCGAGAGGGCGAGGCGCAGCGGGGCGAGCATGGAGGGACGCATTATCGGTCGGCAGGCATCCCGAGCGACTTCCCGATCCGGCCCGGTCGCGCGCTCTTCCTGCTCGGGAGGAAGCTGATAGTCTCCGGAATTCTTCGCCAAGCATGCTCAACACCAGGCTCGCAGATCGCTACGAGGTTGCCTCGGAGCTCGGCCGCGGCGGCATGGGAGTCGTATACCGCGCCCGAGATCCGCTCCTGAATCGCGAGGTCGCCGTGAAGGTGCTGGCGACGTCGGAGCTGACGCCGGAGATCGAGGAGCGCTTCCAGCGCGAGGCCCAGGTCGTCGCGCAGATGGATCACCCGGGGATCGTCCCGATCTACGACGTCGGACGCCACGACGGCTCGCTCTTCTTCGTGATGCCGGTCTTGGACGGCACGAACCTTCGCCGCATGCTCTGGGAGGGGTCGCTGCGGCTCGGAGACGTTCTCGACATCGGCATCCAGGTAGCGGACGCCCTCGATTACAGCCACTCGAGGTCCGTTGTCCACCGCGACGTGAAGCCCGAGAACATCATGGTGGCTCGCGAGGAGGGCGGCTCGTTGCGGGTACGCGTGATGGACTTCGGCCTCGCGCAGGCCTCGACCGAGAACCGGCTGACCAAGACCGGCACGCTCGTCGGAACGGTGACCTACCTTTCCCCCGAGCAGGTCACCGCCCACTCGTTCGACGGCCGGTCGGACATCTACTCCCTCGGGACGGTGCTGTACGAGTGCCTGACGGGCGAGCCGCCGTTCGCCGGGGACGTCCAGTCCGCTCTCTACCGCATCGTCCACGAGATCCCCCAGCCGCCGCGGGCGCTCGGGTCCGAGGTTCGCGAAGAGCTTCAGGACATCGTCCTCCAGTGCCTTCAGAAGGACCCGGCGCGCCGTCCCCAGAGAGCGGCGCAGGTCGCCGAGGCGCTGCGGCGGCACCGTGCGACACTCCACAGCGACGAGTTCTCGATGTCCGTCGTGCTGACGTCGAGCCGGACGATGCAGCGACCGTCGGCATCGGCCTTCATCGGGCGCGAGAAGGAGTTCGCCGAGCTCCAGCGGCGCTTGAACGCGGCCGTGTCGGGGGACTGCCACTTCGCGGTCGTCGCGGGCGAGCCGGGAATCGGAAAGACGCGACTCCTCGAGGAGTTGAAGAAGCTCGTCGCCATGCGGAAGATCCGCGTGCTCTACGGCAGATTCGTCGAGCAGGACCAGGGCTTCTCGTACCAGGGGTTCAGCGAGCTCGTTCAGGACTACTTCCGGTCGCGAGACACGGGGAGCTCGTCGGGCGAACGGCCCGACTTTTCCGACCTCGCGCCGGAGCTCCTTTCGCTCTTCCCGCTCCTGACGGAGATCGGCGAGCTCCGCGCGGCCGCGAGCGGAGACTCGCGCGTCGCTTCTCCCGCCG
>DASRPJ010000297.1:0-4644 GCA_035646435.1 Thermoanaerobaculia bacterium
AACGCGTACAACGCGATGGCGATCGGGATCGTCCTCGACCGCTACCCGATCGAGAGCATCCGGGACATCGCCGGCGCGTTCAAGAAGATCACCCGGCGGATCGGAGGCGAGACCCTTTCGCTCGACGACATCGAGGACAAGCTCCGCGCCTTGGGCGACGCGCGGTTCCACTTCGCGATCGTCTGCGTGTCGGAGTCCTGTCCGCCGCTCGCGCCCCGCGCCTACGTGGCCGAGACCGTCTCCGCGGCTTTCGACCGGCAGGGCCGAGCCTTCGTCAACGACCCGAAGAGGAACGCCATCGACCGCCGCACGGGAAAGCTCGCGCTGTCGAAGATCTTCGACTGGAACCGCAGGGAGTTCGAGAAGGAAGCCGGGAGCGTTTCGAATTACGTCGCCAGGTACGCGCCCGACCGGGCGACGGCCGCCTGGCTCGCCTCCGGAGCTCCAAAGCCGAAGTTTCTCGAGTACGACTGGGCGCTCAACCGGAGATAGGGGTCAGGCGTGCAGTTTGGCCTTATGCGAGCCAACAACACCAAAATACACGCCTGACCCCAAACGGTTCGGCGCGTCGTTCCGTAGAACCTCGCGAGCAATCTCCTCTTCTCTCCCTGAAGGGCCCCGACCGCGGGGCCCTCTTTTTCCGGGCGTTCCATATACTTTCGGGCTCCACCATGTCCCTCGCCAACGGCGCCCGTCTCGGCCCCTACGAGGTCACCGGCCGGATCGGTGCCGGCGGGATGGGTGAGGTCTACCGGGCGCGCGACTCCCGGCTCGGGCGCGACGTCGCGATCAAGGTCCTGCCGGAGGAGCTCTCGTCGGATCCCGACCGGAGGTCGCGGTTCGAGCAGGAGGCCCGGTCCGCCTCGGCGCTGAACCACCCGAACATCGTCACGGTTCACGACATCGGCATTTCCGACTCGACCGTCTACATCGCGATGGAGCTCGTCGAGGGGCGAACGGTCCGGGAGCTTCTCGTCGAGGGACCGATGGCGACGAAGAAGATGCTCTCGATCGCGGCGCAGACGGCGGACGGACTCGCTCGAGCGCATTCCGCAGGAATCGTGCACCGGGACCTGAAGCCCGAGAACCTCATGGTGACGAAGGATGGCTTCGTCAAGATCCTCGACTTCGGGCTCGCCAAGCTCATCGCACCGATCGAAGACGCGGGGTCCGAGCTGGCCACCATGGGTGCCGCTCCGGGCACGCAGCCCGGCGTCGTCCTCGGCACCGTCGGGTACATGTCTCCGGAGCAGGCGAGCGGCGCCGCCGCGGACTTTCGCTCCGACCAGTTCGCCTTCGGAGCCATCCTCTACGAGATGGCGACCGGGAAGCGCGCGTTCTCCCGCGGCACCGCCGTCGAGACTTTGTCGGCCATCATCCGCGACGACCCGGAACCCATGGGAAGAGTCAATCCCGCCGCCCCGGCGCCGTTGCGCTGGATCGTGGAATCGTGTCTTCAGAAGGACCCGGACGAACGGTACGCGTCGACCCGCGATCTCGCGCGCGATCTCAAGCACGCGCAGGAACGACTGTCGGACCTGTCGCAGGGAACCGCTGCGGTCGCTGGTCGCCGCCGCCTCCGCGCCTCGGCGCTCGTGCCCGCCCTCCTCGGCCTGGTGGCCCTGCTCATCGCGGCCGACGCCTTCCTGAGACTGCGCCCGCCTCCGCGCGCCGCTCTCTCGTCGAACCTGCAGAGGCTCACCTTCGGGCCCGGCCTGGAGGACGAGCCGACGTGGTCGCCCGACGGGAAGTTTCTCGCGTACACGACGGATGAGCGCGGGAACCTGGACGTCGTCGTCCAGCCGCTCGCCGGCGGAGAGACTTTGCGGATCGCCGGGAACGACGCCGACGAGGCGCAACCGGCGTGGTCGCCGGACGGCTCGAAGATCGCGTTCGTTTCCTCGCAGGATCGCGGGGGGCGTATCCACCACGTCCTGGCGGCAGGCACGCTGACCGCCTTCCTCGGCGGGCGCGGCGGAGATGTGTTCGTCGTGCCGGCCCTCGGCGGAGCCGCGGCGAAGCTCGTCGAGAACGGCTACTTCCCCGCATGGTCACCGGATGGGAAGAAGATCGTCTTCTCCTCCGAGCGCGCCGGGAAGTGGGACCTCTGGGTAGTCTCTTCGGACGGGGGGACGCCGAAACGACT
The DNA here is from genome assembly GCA_035646435.1 of Thermoanaerobaculia bacterium. GTDB lineage: Bacteria > Acidobacteriota > Thermoanaerobaculia > UBA5066 > Gp7-AA6 > Gp7-AA6. The sequence continues at coordinate 2,147 of DASRPJ010000297.1, forward strand.
GACCGATGACTCCGACATCGACTACCAGGCGGCGTGGTCGCCCGACGGGAAGTGGATTGCTTACGGCTCCGGAACGGCCGCCCACTTCGATCTCAAGGTGGTGGCGGCGGAGGAAGGCGCGCCGCACCGCGTTGACAGCGGCACGAGCTGGGTTCTGCGGCCCGCATGGTCCGCGGACGGCCGGTCCCTCGTCTATTCCGGGGAGCGCGAAGGTCTCGTCAGCGTGTGGCGCCTTCCTGTCTCCGGAGGGAAGGCCTCTGGTTCCGCCGAGAGAGTCACGGTGGGGCCGGGAGCCGACGTCGCTCCGACCATCGACCGCGGAGGGCGCATCGCCTTCGCGACCGTCGGCGGCGCGCCGGACATCTGGGAGTGGTCTCTCTCCTCGGATACCCTTCGCCAGGTCACGTCGGAGACCGGGATGGAAAGCAACGCCCGCCTCGCACCAGATGGAAAGATGCTGCTTTTCGCGTCGGACCGGGGAGGGTCGAGGGCCTTCTGGTCCCTGGACTTCACGAATCGAACGCCGACGCGAATCACGACGGGAAAAGAGGAAGGCTTCGGCTTCGCCCGGTGGTCTCCCGACGGCCGGCGGATCCTCTTCCAACGCGAAGGTCGGATGTGGATTCAGCCGCTCGGCGGCTTGAGCGCGAAAGACCTGGGGATCCCGGGCCAGACCGCCAGCTGGTCTCCCGACGGCTCGCGAATCGTGTTCTCCCAGGGGCCCGACTTCCTCCGCCAGGAGATCTACGTGATGCCTGCGGCGGGCGGTGAGCCGAAAGCCCTGACTTCCTGGGGCCGGTATTCCACGTGGCCATCCTGGTCGCCGGACGGATCGCAGATCGTCTACCAGCTCGAGCGCGACGGCGCGCGCCACCTCTGGGTCGTCTCCTCGTCCGGAGGCGAGTCCCGCCAGCTGACGACCGGCGACTCGGAAGAATCGCATCCCGAGTGGTCCCCGGTCGACCCGGATCGGATCCTCTTCCTGCGCGACCACGCGCGGCTCTACACGCTTTCGGTCTCGACCGGGCGGGAGACTCCGATCGATCTTTCTCGCGCCACCGGCGCGAATTTTCCGTCCGGGAGCGTCGTGCTCGACTACCCGAGCTGGTCGCGGGATGGTTCGCGGATCTACTTCGACGTGACGAGAAAGACAGGAGACATCTACCTCCTCGCGGGCGATTGATCCGCCTCACGTGACCATGCCGCTATACGAGAAGGTCTTCCCGCGCTTTCGTCCAAAGCGCGAGCTCAGGCCGCAGGGCGCGGGCACGGGTTGGGGCCTGCGCATCACCTGGCTCGGCACCGCCGGTTTCATCGTTGAGACCCCCAAGACCACTCTCCTCGTCGATCCGTTCATCACCCGGCCTCCGATCTCTCGCTTGGTGATGCGTCGCTTGGTGCCCGACGACCTCGCCATCGGACGACACCTTCCACGGCGGGTCGATGCGGTTCTTTGTGGCCACAGCCACTACGACCACGTCTTGGACGCGCCGCGTATCGCAAAGCTCAACAACGCCAAGCTCGTCGGCTCCACATCGACCTGCGCGTGGGGCCGCGCCGAAGGCTTACCGGAAGCGCAGCTCGTCCAGGTCCCTGGGGAGGGCGCGATCGAGCGCTTTGGCGACGTCGAGATCCGGTTCGTGGCGAGTCGGCATGCCAAGTCCCCGTTCGGTGGTGTCCCGTTTCCGGGCGCGATGACTTCGACGCCGCGCGGGCCGGGTCACTTCTGGGACTACAAGATGGGGGGCGCGTTCGGCTTGCTCATCAAGGCGCCCGGCGTCACGGCCTACCACAACGGCAGCGCGGACCTCATCGACGCGGTGCTCTCGGGCGAGCGCGCGGACGTCCTTATCGCGAGCCTAGCTCTTCGCAAGAGAACCGAGAACTACGTCGAGCGGCTCGTCACTGCGCTCGGCCCCAAGCTCGTCGTTCCTACCCACCACGACGCCTTCTTCGCGCCGCTCGAGCGGGGTCTGCACCTCTTGCCCCGAATCGACGTCGAGGGCTTCGTATCGGAGGTATTTCTGCGATCGCCCAAAGCCCGAGTGATCACGCCGGACTACGAGGAGCCCATCTGTGTACCGATCAACGACGCACGTGGAGCGGTCCTCGCCGTGTGAGCGGGGGCGTTTCGACTCCTTGCGCAGCATTTGCGTCGCGATTCGTTGGAACCGATGTCGTTGAGGCGCGCCTCCGCTTGATCCGCATGGTCCTGAAGCCGGGCCGCCAGGCGTCCGTCCTGCGGAGGCATCCCTGGGTCTTCTCGAGAGCCCTCGCGTCCGGGCCGTTTCTGATGGCGAGCAAAAAATACCGCTCTAACGTGTCCCAAAAACACGAACCTAATGACACTTTGAAGGAAACGTCTCAGAAAGGCGGAAGGATGCGGAGGACGACGGGTCGCTCAACGATCTGAAGCGTTCGAGCGAACTGCCTGTAAGGCGTTGCGGCGGACTTGCCTTCCTACGCCGAGGCGGTGGGTCGCGGATCGGGAACCTGAG
>DASRPJ010000298.1:0-4820 GCA_035646435.1 Thermoanaerobaculia bacterium
CAGTCGAAGTACCTCTACGACGCGCTCGGCTCGTCGCTCTTCGAGTCGATCTGCCGGCTGCCGTGGTACCGGATCACGCGGGCCGAAGAGAAGCTGCTCGCGCGCCGCGCCTCCGAGATGGTCGCTCCGATGGCCGACCCCGTGACGCTGCTCGAGCTCGGCTGCGGCAGCGGGGAGAAAGTCGCCCTCCTCGCCGAGGCCCTCCGCAATCGCCGCCGGCGAGTCGCCATCCACCTGATCGACATCTCGCCGGCGGCCCTCGAGCTGTCTGAGAGGACGCTCGGGGGCCTCGAGCACGTCTCGGTGGTCGGCCACCGCACCACTTACGAGGAGGGGCTCCGCCACGCCGCCCGGGAGCGGCCCTCGCGCGGCGGGCTTCTCGTCCTCTTCCTCGGTTCGAACATCGGCAACTTCGATCCGCCTGCGTCCCAGGAGTTCCTCGCGGAAATCCGCCGAGCGCTCATGCCCGGCGACGGTCTCCTCCTCGGCGCGGACCTCGTCAAGCCGGTCGAGGACCTGATGCTCGCGTACGACGACCCGCTCGGAGTGACCGCCGCTTTCAACAAGAACGTGCTCGTCCGGATGAACCGCGAGCTGGAGGCGAACTTCGACCTCAAGGCGTTCGAGCACCGCGCCGTGTGGAACCCCGTCGACCGGCGCGTCGAGATGCACCTCGTCTCCGTGCGACCGCAGGCGGTCGCGATTCCGAGGTCCGGAGTCGAGGTCAAATTCGAAGACGGCGAGTCGATCTGGACGGAGAGCTCCTACAAGTACGAGCCGCAGGAGGTCGTCGAGCTCGTCTCGTCCGCCGGCTTCGCGAGCCACGGTCAGTGGATCGACCCGGAGGCCCGTTTCGCCTTAACGTTGTTCGTAGCGGAGTAGCGAGGCGGGGCAGGGGTCAGGCCTTCACCTGGCTCGCTCACGTCGAATAGTGAGTCATAGGTGAAGACCTACCCCGAGGGCATGGAGTAGGAGGAGCGATGAAGAGACGCCGCCCCGGCCGGCCCACGAAGGTCGTCACCGCATCCGTGCAGGAGAGAGTCGCCGTCGGCAAGCCCGGCGTCACCTTCGAGGTCTGGGACAAGTGGAAGAGAAAGCGGCGCAAGGTCGGGACGCTCACCGTCAGCGTCGGCGGGCTGCGATGGTGGCCGCGGGACTCGCCGAACTCGCGGCGGCGGACGTGGGACCAGGTCGCGGAGCTACTCGAGCGGAGGTGACCGCGAATTGACGGTCTGGAACCCGCGGTGGTAGCGTCCCCGCGCCCGTGAGGAGATTTCCCGCCAGGAACCCCGTCGCCGTTTCCCTCCTCCTCGTCGGCCTCCTTCTCGCGCACCTCTCGCTCACGGCGGAGCGCGTCGACCTCGACATGGTCACGCGCATTCGGCACGAGGGTTTCCGCAACTCGAAGGTCATGGAGACCGCGAGCGCGCTCACGGACCGGATCGGGCCGCGTCTCACGGGCTCGCCCGGGATGAAGAAGTCGAACGAGTGGACCCGCGACAAGCTCGCCGAGTGGGGCCTCGCGAACGCGCACCTCGAGAGCTATCCGTTCGGGCGGGGCTGGAGCTACGAGTCGGCGTCGGTTCGCATGACGTTACCCGACGCCGCGCCACTCTCCGCGCTGCCCAAGGCGTGGAGCCCCGGGACGAACGGGCCCATCCGCGGCCGCGCCGTGCTCGCGAAGCTCACGACGCGGGAGGACCTCGAGAAGCAGAAAGGGAAGTTGAAGGGCCTGATCGTCCTGGCCGACGAGATGCGGGAAGTGAAACCCCAGGAAAAGGCGGCGCTCGACCGGTACGACGACGCGGAGCTCTCCGAGCTCGAGCGATACGAGATCCCGCCGGCGCGCTCGCCCTACGGGCCGGAGGACTTCCGCCGCCGGCGCGAGTTCCGGCGGGCCCTGAACGTCTTTCTCGAGGCGGAGAAGCCGCTCGCGGTGATCGACGCGGGGCGGCTGGACGGCGGCGCCTTTCACGTCCAGGGCGGCGGCTCCTGGCGCAAGGGGGAGCCGGTCGGCGTGCCGGCGCTCGTCATGGCGGTCGAGCACTACGGCCGGATCGCGCGGCTGCTCGAGAGGAAGGAGCCGGTCGAGCTCGAGCTGGACGTGAAGGCGCGCTTCCACGACGACGACGCCATGGCTTACAACACGGTCGCCGAGATCCCCGGCTCCGACCGGAGCGGCGAGATCGTCATGCTCGGCGCGCACATGGACTCCTGGCACGGGGCGACCGGCGCGACGGACAACGCCGCCGGCGTCGCCGCCGCCATGGAGGCGGTGCGGATCCTCAAGGCGGTCGGCGCGAAACCGCGCCGCACGATCCGGATCGCGCTCTGGAGCGGCGAGGAGCAGGGCCTCTTCGGGTCCGAGAAGTACGTCCTGGACCACTTCGCGTCGAAGCCCCTTCCCGCCGACCCGAAGGAGCGCGAGAACTTCTCGCTGCGCCGGTCTCCGGGCCCGCTCACGCTGAAGCCGGAGCACGCGAAGCTCTCGGCGTACTTCAACATGGACAACGGCACGGGGAAGATCCGCGGGATCTACGCTCAGGAGAACGCCGCGGTCGTTCCCATCTTCGAGTCGTGGCTCGAGCCCCTGAAGGACCTCGGCGCGACGACGGTGACCATGCGCAACACCCGCGGGACCGACCACGAGTCGTTCGACGCCGTCGGGCTGCCCGGGTTCCAGTTCGTCCAGGACGAGGTCGAGTACTCGACCCGCACCCACCACACGAACCAGGACGTCTACGAGCGCCTGCAGAGAGACGACCTGATGCAGGCGTCGGTCGTCTTTGCGACGTTCGTGTGGCACGCCGCGATGCGCGACGGAAAGCTCCCGCGCAAGCCGATGCCGAAGGAAGAGCCACGGCCGACTCCGTCCGCTTCAACGACTCCCTCGCCGACCCCGTGAAACCGACAACCACACCGAGGTGCCCGCGATGAAAAAAACCCTCGCCCTTTTCCTCCTGCCCGCCCTCGCCGGTGCGGCGCAAGCGCAGCCCGCTCCGGTTTCCGCCGCGGAGAAGGCCGCCGCGAAGGCGATCACCGAGGACGACCTGCGCGGCCACACGCGGTTCCTCGCCTCGGACCTCCTGGAGGGCCGCGCCCCGGCGACGCGCGGCGACAAGCTCGCGCAGGAGTACATCCTCGCGCAGATGGAGGCCCTCGGCCTCGAGCCGGGCGCGCCGGAGGGCGGGTGGATCCAGAAGGTCCCGCTCGTCGGGATCGTCGGAAAGGTCCCGGACCGGATCTCGCTGTCGAAGGGGGGCCGCACGGTCGACCTGACGAAGCTCGAGGACTACGTCGCGTTCTCGGGAACCCAGAAGCCGCAGTCGCGCGTCGACGCCGCGGAGCTCGTCTTCGTCGGTTACGGCATCGTCGCGCCGGAGTTCCAGTGGGACGACTACAAGGACGTGGACGTCAAGGGCAAGGTCCTCCTGATGATGAACAACGACCCGGAGGACGACCCCAAGACGTTTGCCGGGAAGACGCGCCTCTGGTACGGGCGGTGGGACTACAAGTACTCGATCGCCGCGCAGAAGGGGGCCGTCGGCGCGTTCATCATCCACACGCAGCCGTCGGCGGGATACCCGTGGCAGGTCGTCCAGACGTCGTGGTCGCGCGAGCGCTTCGAGCTGCCCTACGAGGGGGAGCCCCGCGTCGAGGTCAAGGGCTGGTTCACGGAGGACGCGTCGAAGAAGATCGCGGCGCTCGGCGGCCAGGACCTCGACCGGCTCCGAGCCGGCGCGCTGAAGCGAGACTTCCGGCCGACGCCGCTCGGCGTCTCGCTCTCGCTCGCGATCGAGAACACCGTCCAGACGAAGGAGAGCGGAAACGTCGTCGGAAAGTTTCCCGGGAGCGACTCGCGCCTCGCGCGGGAAGCCGTGATCTACACGGCGCACCACGACCACCTCGGGATGAAGACCGACCCGAAGCCGGGCGAGGACGCGATCTTCAACGGCGCCCTCGACAACGCGTCGGGCATCGGCGCCATGCTCGCGATTGCCAAGGCGTTCGGCGAGCTGCCGAAGGCGCCGCGCCGCACGGTGTACTTCGCGGCCGTCGCGGCGGAGGAGCAGGGGCTCCTCGGGTCCGAGTACCTCGCCCGGCACCCGCCCGTCGAGCCGGGCCGGATCGCCGCGAACATCAACATCGACGGCGTCGGCATCTTCGGACGCACGAAGGACCTGACGATGATCGGCCTCGGCAAGTCCGACCTCGACCGCACGATCCTCGCGCTCGCGAAGACGCAGGGGCGCGTCGTCAAGGCGGACCAGTTCCCGGACCGAGGCTTCTTCTACCGCTCCGACCAGTTCAACTTCGCCAAGATCGGCGTGCCGGCCGCCTATTTCGACTCCGGCACCGACGTGATCGGGAAACCGGCGGGGTGGGGCACGAAAATGATCGAGGAGTGGGAGGCGAAGGACTACCACCAGCCCTCCGACCAGATCACCGACGCCTGGAACCTCGCGGGCGCGGTCGAAGACGCGCAGTTGAACTTCTGGCTCGGCGTAAAAGTCGCCAACGCGGACCGGATGCCGCAGTGGACGCCGGGCGACGAGTTCGAGGCCGCGCGGAAGAAAGCTCTCGCGGAGGTACGCTAGCGGAGATGAAACGGGCCCCGCTCGCTCTCGCCGCGCTCTTCCTTTTTCTCGCAGCGGCGGCGGCGAGCGCCCAGGGTACGCCCGGGTTCCATTGGGGGCTCTTCGGCGGAGGGACGCTGCCGCAGGGCGACGCGAAGGACACGTTCGACAACGGTTGGCACGGCGGGGGCCTTCTCGTCTTCAACATCCCCGTCATTCCCGTCGGGCTGCGCGTGGACGCGG
>DASRPJ010000299.1:0-2690 GCA_035646435.1 Thermoanaerobaculia bacterium
AAGTTCTTCGTTTCGAGCATGTCCTTTTCGCTCTTCTGAACGAGGTCCCGGATCGTCCGGATGCCCGCGTTCTTCAGGCAGTTCGCGCTGCGCACCGACAGCTCGAGCTCGTCGACCGACTTGTTCAGGTATTCGGCGAGGTTCTCCGGCAGCTCGCCGACGCCCTCCCCCTCGAGGGCCGTCTCGACCTCGGCGTTCACGAAGATGGTGAGGTGGTCGCGCAGGAGCGTCGCCGCGAGACCGACGGCGTCGGCCGGGGAGACGGTCCCGTTCGTCCAGACTTCCAGCACGAGACGGTCGTAGTCGGTGGCCTGCCCGATGCGGGCGGCCTCGACGTGGTAGTTGACGCGGCGGACCGGCGAATGGACGGAATCGATCGGGATGTAGCCGATCCCCATGTCTTCGTCGAAGTTCTTGTCCGCCGAGACGTAGCCGCGGCCCATGGACACCCGCATCTCCATCTGAAGCTTGCCGTTCTCCGAGAGAGTCGCGATCGGCGCGTCGGACTCGAGGATGTCGATCGTGGAGTCCCCCTGCACGTCCGCCGCCGTCACTTTCCCCTTGCGGGTGACGTCCAGCGTCAAGAGCTTCTCTTCCGTCGAGTGCATCTTGATCGGGATCTGCTTCAGGTTGAGGATGATGTCCGTCACGTCCTCGACCACTCCCGGCAGGGACGAGAACTCGTGGAGCACCCCTTCGATCTTGACGGCCGTGATCGCGGCCCCCTCGATCGAGGAGAGCAGGACGCGCCTCAGCGCGTTTCCGATCGTGGTGCCGAAGCCGCGTTCGAACGGCTGGGCGTAGAACTTTCCGTAGGTGGCCGTGAGCGTCTCGGGCTCGAAATCCAACCGCTTCGGCTTTTGAAAACCCTTCCAGAGCGTCATGTCATTTACCTCGTCGGGGGACAGGTTTGAACCTGTCCCCAGTTATTTGGAGTACAGCTCGACGATCAGCTGCTCTTGAATGGGCAGCTTGATGTCTTCCCGGTTCGGCAACTCGAGGACCGTTCCACTGAAGGTCTCCGGCGAGAGGTCGAGCCAGGCCGGTACCCCGCGGGCGCGTGCGGTTTCGACCGAAGCCTTGATCTGCTCGTTCGAGCGACTCTTGTCCTTGATTGCGACGACGTATCCCTTCGAAACCCTGGCCGACGGGATCGTCACCTTCCGGCCGTTGACGGTCACGTGCCCGTGGCGGACGAGCTGCCGCGCCTGGGCCCGCGAGGCCGCGAACCCGAGCGAGTAAACGACGCTGTCGAGCCGCCGCTCGAGCTCCTGCAGGAGGTTCGCGCCGGTGATGCCCTTGCGCCGCTCCGCCCGCTGGAACGTGAGCCGGAACGGCTGCTCGAGCAGACCGTAGATGCGCTTGACCTTCTGCTTCTCGCGAAGCTGGATCCCGTACCCGAGGAGCTTGCTCCGACGCCGCCCGTGCTGGCCGGGCGGGTAGTTGCGCCGCTCGATGGCGCACTTGTCCTTGAAACAGCGGTCCCCCTTGAGGAACAGCTTCATCCCTTCTCGCCGGCAGAGCCGGCAAACCGATTCGGTGTATCGCGCCAAAAACGAAACCTCCTCGATCCCTCTTTTCTGCTTTACGTCCTTCCTCCCGGCTGGAATCGAGGAGCCGGTTTACGGACGTGCCGAAAGCCACAGCTTCGGCAAACGAAGAGGGATCTGACCCCTGCGGGGTCAGACCCCATACACCTCTCTATACGCGCCGGCGCTTCCGGGGGCGGCAGCCGTTGTGCGGGATCGGCGTCGAGTCCTTGATGGACTTGATGTCGATGCCGTTTGCCTGAAGAGCGCGGATCGCCGACTCGCGCCCCGCGCCCGGTCCGGTCACGCGCACGTCCACCGACCGGACGCCGTGCTCCTTCGCGTGCTCGGCGCAGTTGGCCGCGGCGAGCTGGGCCGCGAAGGGCGTTCCCTTGCGCGAGCCCTTGAACCCGATCCGCCCGGCCGACGACCAGGCGAGGATGTTCCCCTCCTGGTCGGCGATGGCGATGATCGTGTTGTTGAAGGAAGCCTGCACGGTCGCGATCGCGTGCGGGATGCTCTTCTTCTCTCTCTTGCCGCTACGCGGCTTCCGGCCCCCCTTCTTGGGGGTGGTCTTTTCCGGAGTTGCCGATACGGCGGGTGCTTCTGCCATGGTTCCTCTCGTTCTCGATCTATTCGCTCATTCGTCAGGGCTGCGGATCTGACCCCTGCGGGATCAGACCCGCTGATCAGACCCGCGACGTTTATTTCTTGGTCGCCTTCTTCTTGCCGGCGATGGTCTGGCGCCGCGGGCCCTTGCGGGTCCGGGCGTTCGTGTGGGTCCGCTGGCCGCGCACCGGCAGGTTGCGGCGGTGGCGCATCCCCCGGTAGCAGCCGATGTCCATCAAGCGCTTGATGTCCACCGAGGTGTCCCTCCGGAGATCGCCTTCGACCTTGACGTCGTCGGTGACCACTTTGCGGATCCGCACGACCTCGTCCTCGGAGAGGTCCTTCACCCGCGTATCGGGACGCACGTCCGCCTTCTCGAGGATCGTGTTGGCCTTGGAGCGGCCGATCCCGAAGATGTACGTCAGACCGATTTCCACTCTCTTCTGGAGCGGGAGATCGACGCCTGCGATTCGTGCCATTTGTTACCCCTGTCTCTGCTTGTGCTTCGGGATCGAGCAGATGACCCGGACGACGCCGTTTCTCCGCACGACT
>DASRPJ010000300.1:0-13771 GCA_035646435.1 Thermoanaerobaculia bacterium
TCCTTGTAACGCGCGTGCTTGATCGTCACTTCGCCGTGGCGCGTGTAGGCGTGCCCCATGCGCCCGTGCCGCGTCGGCAGCACGCAGTCGAAGAGGTCGACGCCGGCGCGGACCGAAGCCAGGAGGTCCGCTGGCGTGCCCACGCCCATCAGGTAACGCGGCTTGTCGTCCGGGAGGAGCGGTGTCGTCAACTCCGTGATGGCGCGGATCGCCTCTTTCGGCTCCCCCACCGCGACCCCCCCGATCGCGTAGCCGTCGAAGTCGAGGTCGACGATCGGCGGAGCCGCCTGCCGGCGAAGGTCTTCGTGCGTCCCGCCCTGGACGATTCCGAAGAGAAGGCCCCGCCCGTTCCACGTCTGGCGCGCGCGGGAGGCCCACGCCGCGGAAAGCCGGCAGGCCTCTTCGACCTCGCGGCGCTCCGCGGGGAAGGGCGGGCAAACGTCGAGCGCCATCGCGATGTCGACCCCGAACTCCGCCTGGAGCTCCACGGCGAGCTCCGGGGTGAGGAAGTGGCGCGAGCCGTCCTCCGGGTCTCGGAATTCGACGCCCTCGTCCGTCACCTTCCGGCGCGACGAGAGGCTCATCACCTGGAAGCCCCCGGAGTCCGTCAGGATCGCGCGGTTCCATCCGACGAAGGCGTGGAGCCCGCCGGCGCGTCGGATGATCTCGCGACCGGGCCGCGCCATCAGGTGGTAGGTGTTCGCGAGGATCGCGCGGCAATCCCACTCCTCGAGACGATCGAACTCGACGCCTTTCACCGCTCCCCGCGTTCCGACCGGAAGGAAACACGGAGTCTCGATCTCCGCGTGCGGCGCCGCGATCACGCCTCTGCGCGCGGAGGAGTCGCGATCCCGGTCGCGAACGGCGAAGGTGGACACCCGCCGATTCTGCCGGGAAAACGAGGGGCCGGAACACGCAAATCTCCGAATGTTTTCAGCGGATTGCGCCGGTTGCCCTTTGTAAACGCGCGTGCTAGGTTTGGCCGCCGTCAGCGGAGACCGATGCCGGATCTCGGGAAAAAATTCGAGTGCTACAGCTGCCGAACGAAGTTCTACAACCTCGGTCGTCCGGAGGCGGTCTGCCCGAAGTGCGGAGCCAACCAGAAGAACGCGAAGCTCGAGGACTCCGCGCCGCCCGCGCCGCGGCCGCCGCGTCGCGCCGCCGTGATCATGGAGCCGCCGCCCGAGGGAATCCACGACGAGTTCGGCGAGGCGCCGGAGCCCGTTGAAGAAGCGGAAGAGCGGTCGGAGGACGACGAGTTCGCGGAAGACGAGGAGATCGTCGAAGCCGATCGCCCCCCCGACGAGGAAGAGTTCTAGGAAAACGCCCGCGAGCCCGCCGCTCGCGTACCTGGGGCTCGGCTCGAACGTCGCCAACCGGCGCGCCCACCTCGAGGCAGCGCTTCGCGAGATCGCGACGTTCGCACGCGTACGGAAGGTCTCGTCTTTCTACCGGACGGATCCGGTCGGCTTTCGCGACCAGCGCGACTTCTGGAACGCCGTGGTCGAGATCGCGTGGACCGGCACGCCGGCTGCCCTCCTCCGGACGGTCCGGGAAGTCGAGCGACGCGTGGGGCGCACCCGGACGTTCGTGAATGGACCGAGGGAGATCGACGTGGACATCCTGGACGTCGGCGGCCGGAGACGCACGCGTTTCGACCCCATCCTTCCGCACCCCCGCCTTGCCGAGCGCCGGTTCGCGCTCGTCCCGCTCGCGGAGATCCGTCCGGACTGGGTCGACCCGGTCTCGGGTCTCGGTATCGCGGAGCTGCGCCGGCGCCTGCCGCGGTCCCCGAGAGTCCGCAAGATCGGCTAGCCGCCCCCCCACGCCGCGAGATTCCTCTTGGCCTCGGCCTGGATCGACGTGTCCTCGACGAGGTGACCGGGCGACGGCGCGTCGGCGAGGATCTCCTTTTCGATCCGGATCGCTTCCGCTTTTCCCGCGCCGCGCCGGTCGGCGAGCGCTTGCGCGAGGAAGTGGCGGTTCACGAAGTTTCGCGGCGCCACCTTCACGGCGAGACGCAGGTTGCGGATCCCTTCCGCGCGCGAGACCCACCCCGTCACGTACGGGACGCGCGGCGCGCGGTGGTGGAGGCGTCCCAGAATGCGGTACCCGCCCCCCTCTTCGAACGTCGGGTCGAGCGCAATCACCGTCGCGGAGTAGTCGCGCACGTGCATCGCGGCCCCGGCCTTCGTGGCCTGTAACCGGCTGGCGAGGAGTCCCCACTCTCCCCACGCGACCGCGGTCCAGAAGTACGTCGGCGCGGCGTTCGGGTCCCGCGAGAGCGCCTCGGCAACCCTTCGCGGCGTCGCGTCGGCCGAGAGCGCAGCGCCCCGCGTCCCCGCCGCGCCCCGGAGGAGCGCGATCGCCTCCTCCCCCGCGACCCGGGCCTCGAGGAAGTTCGCGAGCTGCGACTGCGGCGCAAGCCCGGTGTACTTGGCGCGGAAGAAGAGCGCCCGTGCGAGCTTCCAGCGCGCTTCGACGTGCGACGGGGACTCCGCCGCCTTCTGGTACCCCGCGATCGCCTCGTTGATCCTCTTCGACGACGCGCGGGCGCCGACGCGGCCTTCGTCCCGCCGCCTCCAGGCGCGGTCGGCCGCGGCGACGACGGGATCGGGGCCGACGAGGAGAAGGTCCCGCCGGTAGTCCGGCGACGGCGGAGCCTGCAGGAAGGCGAGGGCGAGGGTCAGTGAAGAGGTGAAGAGGGTCATGGCGAAAGGGCGCCCGTCGGCAGCCCGGATCGTGAACCTAAGAGCGGAGACCTTCTCTTCCCTCTCTCCGCCGGATCACGCCGCCGCCGAGGACGACGTCCTCGCGATAGAAGACGCACGACTGCCCCGGAGCCGCCGCGCGGACCGGACGGTCGAACACGACTCGCGCGCTCCCCTCGCCGCGCGGCGAGACGGTCGCCGGAACCTCGGGCGCGCGGTGACGGATCCGAACGCCGGCACGGAAGGCACCGACTGGAGGAATCCCCGAGGGAAACCGCAGGTCCGAGACCTCGATCACCGTGGAGTCGAGGTCCGACGCGCCTCCGACGACCACCTTGTTGGCGGCCGGTTCGATCGAAAGGACGTACAGACGCTCGGCCGAGGAGACGTTCAGGCCGCGCCGCTGGCCGACGGTGAACCGGAAGTGCCCGTCGTGTTCCCCGAGCCGGTCCCCGCGCGCGTTCTCGACGGAGCCGGGAAGCGTCGGCAGCGCGAGCCCGAGACCGGGAGCCGCCGAGGCGACGAAGGCGCCGGCGCGCGTCCCCTTCGCGACGAAGCAGATCTCCTGGCTCTCCTCCTTGTCGGCGGTCGGGAGCCGGGCCCGCCGGGCGTGCGCCCGCACCTCCCCCTTCGTGAGCCCCCCAACGGGGAAAGACGCCGCCGCGAGCTGCTCCCGTGAAAGGTCGTACAGGAAGTACGACTGGTCCTTGTCGGAGTCGAGACCCTTCTTGAGGGTCGGCACGCGCGTGACCGGATCGGTCTCGACACGCGCGTAGTGACCGGTGGCAACCGCATCGCAGCCCATCGCCCGCGCGCGCTCCCAAAGCGTCGCGAACTTCACCCTGGAGTTGCACGCGGAGCACGGAATCGGCGTTTCGCCTTCGAGGTACGACGCGACGAAGGGCCGGACGACTTCGTCCCGGAACTCCTCCTCGAGGTTGACGACGTAGTGCGGAACGTCGAGCGCCCACGCGACGCGACGCGCATCGGCGAGGTCCTCGGACGTGCAGCAGCGCCCCGTCCGGCCGGAGTCGGAGGAATGGTCGTACAGCTGCATCGAGAGGCCGACGACCTCGTTGCCCTGCTCCTTCAGGAGGAGCGCGGCGACGGAGGAATCGACCCCTCCCGACATCGCGACCGCAACGCGCATCCGGCGATGATACCGGGGTCAGGCGTGCCGTTTGGCCTTATTGCCCCGCGAGCGCGGGGCTCCGGCGCGCGGCCCGTGCCTCGGCGACGATCCCCGGCAGCAGGGCGAGGACGCGGTCGATCTCTTCGCCGGTCGTCAGACGCGAGAGCGAGAACCGGACGACCCCTTTGGCCTCTTCCTTCGTGAACCCGAGCGCGAGGATCGCGGGAGACGGCGAGAGGGTCCCGCTCGAGCAGGCGCTCCCGACGGAGACGGCCACGCCCTCGAGGTCGAGGCGAAAGAGGAGCGCGTCGCCGGCGACGCCGTCGAAGAGGATGGCCGAGGTGTTCGGCGTGCGCGGTGCCCCGCCGCCGATCGCGCGCGTCTCCGGAATCGCCGCGAGGATGCCGCGCTCCAGCCGGTCGCGCCGCTCCGCGATCCCCGGCCCGTCGTCCGCGAGCCGCTCGCGCGCGAGCCGGGCCGCGACCCCGAAGCCGACGATCCCCGTGGTGTTCTCCGTCCCCGGGCGCAGCTTCTTTTCCTGTCCGCCGCCGGGCGTGTGGGCGAGAAGGGTCACTCCGCGCCGGACGAAGAGCGCTCCGACCCCCTTCGGGCCGTGGAGCTTGTGGGAGGAGACCGTCAGGAGGTCGACTCGCGAGGCGCGTACGTCGACGAGGACTTTCCCCGCCGCCTGCACGGCGTCGGTGTGAAAGAGGCTTCCCCGCTCGCGGACCGGCGGCGCGAGCTCCGCCACCGGGAAGAGGCCGCCGTACTCGTTGTTGGCCGCCATGACCGAGACGAGCAGGGCCCCGGACTCCGCCGCGTCGAGCACCCTCGCGCGATCGAGGGCGCCGGTCGGCTCGGGCCGGACCAGGACCGTCTCGATCCTGTCCCCCTCGGCCAGACGCGCAAGCGGCTCGCGCACCGAGGGATGTTCCACGGCGGTCGTCACGATCCGCCCTCTCCGGCCGGCGGTCGAGCCGAAGATCGCCATGGCATTGGCTTCCGTCCCGCCCGAGGTGAAGAAGACCTCTTCCGGCTCCGCCCCGACGAGCGCCGCCACCTCCGCGCGCGCTTCCTCGATGGCCCGCCGCGCCCGGCGTCCATCGGAATGGACGGACGACGGATTTCCGTACAGATCCGCCGCGGAATCCATCGCTTCTCGGACCGCGGGATCCAACGGGGTGGAGGCGTTGTTATCGAGGTAGATCATGGCGGGACGAAGGCGTCTCCATTATTGCCTAACAGCCTCATTAAAACTGTCGTTCAGGAATGGCCGTATCGAAGTCGGAGGTTAGAATCCACACGCCGATGAAGAGACTCGGTTTTCTCCTCTTCCTCGCTGCCTCGCTCGCTCTCCCCGGGGCCGGTTCGAGTCAGAACGCCACCGCTCCGGAGCCCTCCAAGAAGGAACGCCTCGCCGCGCTTCCCGCCGAGGAGCGCAAGTGGCTGACCGAGTTCGTCGCGCCGATCATCCAACCGGAAGAGCAGAAGCTTTTCCTGAAGCTCACGGAGCCCCACCAGCGCGAGATCTTCAAGGAAGCCTTCTGGGCGCGCCGGGAGCAGGACGGCCTCGAGCGGCCAATGGGCCCGGGGTTCCGTCAGAGATACGAGGAGCTCAGGCAGCTCGCGGACGAAAAATACGACGGCTGGCGGAACGACGCCGGGCGAATGGTGCTTCGTTGGGGAGAACCGGACTCGCTCGAGCCGGCAAAGTCCTGTGCGGAGTCGACGTTCCGCGACCTCGAGATCTGGACTTACGCGGGACGCGGGGCGGGCCGACTAAAGGACGTCTACTTCTTCTATCGATCAGCCCCCCTCGCTCCCAGGAAGCTCTGGTTCCTCGGCGCTCGAGACAGCGACGTCTTCGAGCCGAACGGCTGCCGAAAGACTTTCGAAGCGCTGGCCGCAGATTGCCGTCCCAGTGCCCTCGACAGCTGCTTCTCGTGCCCCGACCGCTGCACGGTCTATGAGGCCTGGGAGCAGATCCGTTTCCGCCAGGGCAGCGCCGCCGGAGGATTCGCGGAAGTCGCGAGGGTGCTCGCTCCTCCAAAGGTCGCGACCGAAGACCTGACGCAGCTGGCGGATCGCTTCCCCGCGCTTCCCGACCCGAAAGCCAAGCCGCTCGACGTCACCGGGCCGAGCGGCTTCGTTCGGGCGTCGGACGTCCAAGCGACGACCACGCCGGCGCCGCCCGCGCCCGCGAAGGAGCTCTCGAAGAGGGAGAGCATCGCCGCGCTGCCCGAAGACGATCGCAAGTGGTTGACCGAGTTCGTCGCGCCGATCATCCATCCAGAAGAGGAGAAGCTTTTTCTCACGCTTACGGAAGGTCCACAGCGCGAGATCTTCAAGAAAGCGTTCTGGGCGCGGCGGGAGAAGGACGGCCTCGACTTCCCGATGGGGCCGGGATACCGCGGGCGGTATGAGAATCTCCGGCGGCTCGCCGACGACACGTACGACGGCTGGCGGAGGGACGCCGGCCGCATGGTGATCGCGCTCGGAGAGCCGGCCTCGATCGACCGCCTCGAGGCGTGCAAGCTCAATTTCAAGGACCTCGAGATCTGGACGTACAACCGGCCCGGATCGGGCGGGCGCGGCGTGAGCCGACACTTCCTGTACCGGAAGGGGCCGGGCCAGCCACGGATCCTCTGGACTCTCGGAACCGCCGACAGCGACGTCTTCGTCGCCGGCTCCTGTTACGGCACGTTCGAGGAGCTCGGGAAGGCGTGCCGGCCCCCGGGCCAGGCCGGAGGAATCGATCGCTGTGATTTGAGCGCCTGCACGGATGCCTGCGCCGTCCACCAGGCCTACAAGGAGATCCAGAGCCGGCAGGGCTCGCCGACCGGAGCGAAAGCGGAACAGGCGCGCCTCCTGTCGACACCGCAAGTGCCACTCGAGGACCTGCCGACCCTCGCGGCGCGACTCGCGGCTCCTTCGGTCACCCCGGCATCGAGCGGTTTCGTCCGAGCGTCGACCGTTCAGACGACGACGTCCCCGGCAGCTGTCCCGCAGACCGCCCCGCCCGTCCCCGCGAAGCAGCTCTCGAAGAAGGAGAGCCTCGCCGCGCTGCCCGAAGACGATCGCAAGTGGTTGACCGAGTTCGTCGCGCCGATCATCCAGCCGGAAGAGGAGAAGCTCTTCCTCCAGCTCACCGAGCCCCACCAGCGCGAGATCTTCAAGGAAGCCTTCTGGGCGCGGCGGGAGCAGCAGAACTTGAACCCGCCGATGGGCCTCGGCTACCGCCATCGGTACGCGGAGCTGCGTCAGCTCGCGGACGAGAAGTACGACGGGTGGAGGAACGACGCCGGTCGGATGGTCATCGCGCGCGGCGAGCCGGCGGCGATCAACGAGCTGAACGAGTGCGGCGACATGATGCGCAACCTCGAGGTCTGGACTTACACGGGCCTCGGTGGGAGCGGAAGGGGCCGGACTCAGCACCTCTTCTACCGGCCGAGCATGGCCGGCGCCCGGCGGCTCTGGCACACCGGAATTCCGGAGAGCGAGCTCTACAACCCCGGGCAGAGGCCGCTGACGCAGACGGAGCAGGCCCAGGAATGCGTTCGGGGAATCCAGCAACCGCTCAACCCGGGACTCCCGCGGCCCAACCGCGAGTGCATCTGCAGGCTCTACGAGATCATCCAGCAGGCGAAGGCGTTCTCGAGCGGCCCCTCGGAAGCGGGCCGCCTGCTCGCGCCGGAGAAGGTTTCGACCGAGGACCTCCAGAAGGTCGCCGACGGGTTCCCCGCCCTCCCCGACCCGAAGGCGAAGACGATCGGCGTCGAGGGCCCCGGTTCCGCTCCCACGCAGCCGGCGGACGGCGGCGCGAAGGTCCCGACTTCCGCGGGCGCGAAGGTCACGGCCGCGACGAGCACGCCGGCGCCGGCTCACCGCAAGCTGAACGGAAAGGAAGTCAAGGAGCTCACCGCTCGGCTCGCGCCGAAATACCGCGAGTGGCTCCAGCTCGTCGAGCTGATCGTCACCGACACCGAGCGCGAGGTCTTCCTGCAGATCGCCGACGACTACCAGAAGGACCGCTTCATCGAGAGCTTCTGGCGGCGGCGCTCGCTCGACTCGCAGGGGATCCGGAACGACTACCAGGCCGTCCACACGCACCGCGTCGAGCTCGCGAAGTCGCAGTTCAAGCACCTGAACAACGACCGGGCGAAGATGCTCATCATCAACGGCCCGCCCGACTCGGTGATCGCGATCGACTGTCCGGAAGTGTACGTGCCGATCCAGATCTGGTACTACGACCGGCTCGAGAGCCTGAAGAGCAAGGTCTACCTCATCTTCTACACCCCCTACGGCGTCGGCGAGATGAAGCTGTGGCTGCCCCTCGACGGCGAGGGGGTCCTGCAGGTCGGCGGCGGGTTCGGCGGCGGCGGGGCCGGCACCCGTTCGGCGCCCGGCCGGCGCGTCGACTACGACCGCTGCACGGAGACGCGGACGCTTCGCCAGGCGATCGCCTATTCGAGCGCGGTCCTCGGCTCCGGCGCCTCGTCGCTCGCCGGCTCGGGAAAGCTCTTCCAGCCGCCGATCGTCGAGACGGAGGGTATCGACCAGATCCTCTCGATGACGACGGAGCTCGCGACCGGCTCCGTGCCCCTCGGGGTCGCGAAGCTCGTCCGGTTCCCGGAGATGCGCGCGAACAAGATCGGCGTCGATCTCTCCCTCCTCGTCGCGAAGAGCGACCTGAAGTCGCGCGACCTCGGCGAAGAGAAGTTCTACAACGTGGACGTGATCGGCGAGGTCGTCAAGGGCGACCGCCTGATCGACAACTTCAAGTACCGCTTTGACATCCCCACGCACGAAGTCGGGGGAGAAAAGATCCCCCTGACGGTCCGCCGCTACCTCTATCCCGGCGAGTACAACCTCGTGCTCAAGGTGTCCGACGGAAACCAGAGCGCCGAGGGGCGGATCACCGACAAGCTCGCCGTGCCCGAGCAGCCGGACGCTCCGCCCCCTCAGGTCGCCGCGGCGCGGGCCGAAGGGCGAGCGACCGTCGAGAAGGCGCGGGACCTCGGCCTCCTGCCCTCCGCGATCGCTCTCCTCCCGGTCGCGAAGGAGATCGTGACGGGTCTCCAGCGGTTCGAGACCCGCGCGGCGGACGGCGTGAAGGCCGTGGACTTCTACCTGAACGGCTCGAAGATGATGACGAAGACGCGGCCGCCGTTCGACGCGGACCTGAACCTCGGACCGCTGCCGCGCAAGCACACCGTGCGGGTCGTCGCCTACGGAACCGCGGGCCGGGCGATCGGCGAGGACGAGTACACCGTCAACGAGGGGCGCGAGATGTTCCGCGTCCGGATCATGACGCCCGAAAAGGGATCCCGGGTGTCGGGACCGACGCGGGTCGTCGCCGCGGTCGCGGTGCCCGAGGGAAAGAGCCTGCAGAAGCTCGAGATCTACTCGAACGAGCGCCGCGTCGCGACGCTCTACCAGCCCCCCTTCGAGCAGACCGTCAACATCTCCGAGGGCAAGTCGCTCGGGTACGTGCGGATCGTCGGCACGCTCGACGACGGAACCCTCTCGGAGGACCTCCGCTACGTGAACGCGCCGGCGTACATCTCCGAGGTCAGCGTCGACGCCGTCGAGCTCTACACGACCGTGACGGACAAGGGTCGTCCCGTCCCGGGCTTGCAGGCGTCGAACTTCAAGGTGTTCGAGGACGGCGTGATCCAGAAGGTCGAGTCGTTCGAGTACGTGAAGAACCTGCCGCTCACGCTCGGGGTCATCGTCGATACGTCCGCCTCCATGCTCGAGTCGCTCGCGGAGACGCAGGCCGCCGCGCTGTCGTTCCTGGACTTTTCGGTCGGCGAGAAGGACCGGGCGTTCACGGTCTCCTTCGACAACGAGCCCTACCTCCTGACGAAGCTCACGAATCGGAAGGATCGGCTCTTCCGGTCGCTCGCCGGCCTGCGGGCGGAGGGATCGACGGCGCTCTACGACGCGATCATCTACGGGCTCTACCAGTTCACCGGCGTGAAGGGAAAGAAAGCCCTCGTCGTCCTCTCCGACGGCAAGGACACGGCGTCGAAGTTCGACTACGAGACGCTCGTCGAGTACGTGAAGAGGGCGGGAATCTCGATCTACGGGATCGGTCTCAAGATCTCCGGAGCGGACCTCGAGGTCAAGTACAAGCTGAACAAGCTCGCCCAATCGACGGGAGGCCAGACGTTCTACGTCGACTCCGCGAAGAACCTCGAGTCGGTCTATCGCCAGATCAACGAGGACCTCCGGAGCCAGTACCTGCTCACGTACTACTCGACCAACGCGACCGGCAAGGAGAAGTGGCGCAAGGTCGAGATCAAGGTCGAGCCGTCGAGTCTCCAGGCGCGGGCGATCACGGGCTATTACCCGTAGATCCGGAGTCCGCTCCGAACTCTCGGTTTCGTCTTTACGTTTCCCCCTTTCCGTTCTACGTTTCCACCCCGTGCGCCTCCTCCTCGCCTCGACATCGCCCCGCCGTGTGGAGATCCTGGGCGCGCTCGGGATTCCCTTCGACCAGACCGCGGCGGACGTCGACGAGACCGTCCTGCCGGGCGAGTCCGGCCGCGACGCGGCGGTGCGTCTCGCCCGCGCGAAGGCCGCGGCCGCCGCGGCGCTCCACCGGGGTCGCTGGGTCCTCGCCGCCGACACGCTCGTCTTGATCGACGGGATCGTCCTCGGCAAACCGCGGGACGACGCGGACGCCGCCGGAATGCTGGCCCGCATTTCCGGGCGGGAGCACGTGGTCGTCACCGCCGTGTCTCTTCTCCGACACTTGGGGCCCGACCTCGCGACCGTCGAAGAGAGTCGCGTGCGGATCGCGCCGCTCGACGAGGAGGAGATCCTGTGGTACGTCGCGACCGGGGAGCCGCGCGACAAGGCCGGCGCCTACGCCGTTCAGGGCCTCGGGGCGCGCTTCGTCGAGTCGGTGGACGGCTCCTTCTCGAACGTCATGGGCCTGCCGGCCCGAAGCGTTTACCGGCTCCTCCGACGAGCTCCCGATCCCGCTCTCGCTCGGCTCGCTCTCGCTTCCGAAGGAGCTTCATCTCGTACATCCGTGCGTCCGCCTCCGCGAGGGTCAGGGTGAACTCCGCGTCCGATCGGTGCACGGCCGAGCCGACCGAAAGCGTGGGCTGGAGACCGTCGGTCCCCGGGATGTTCGGCAGCTTCCGGTCGAGCTCGTCCGCCTTGATCTGCGCGGCCGGTCCGTCGGTGCCCGGCAGAACGACCAGGAACTCGTCTCCCCCCCAGCGAAACACGTAGTCGGTCTCCCGGACGCAGGCGGTCAGGTAGTTCGCGACGAACTTCAAAACGTCGTCGCCGACCGCGTGACCCTTCTTGTCGTTGATTTCCTTGAAACGGTCGACGTCGGCCAGCAGCACCGACAGGGAGGAGCCGTAACGGCGCGCGCTCGCGAGCTCGCGGCGGATGACGTCGTTGAAGTAGTGCCGGTTGAAGAGTCCGGTCAGCGGGTCCCGGATTCCCATCTCCTTCAGCTGCTCCTCGGAGGACACGAGCTGGTGCATCTCCGCGGCGAGGCGGCTCTGGCTCGCCTCGAAGAGAAGAATGATGACGCCGACGGCGATCATCATCTCGAGAAACATTCCGAGAAAGCTCGAGTACTCGAAGAGCGCGGGCATCTGGCCGGGATGACCGAAGCGGACCGCGGCGAAGGCGTAGGCGGCACGCTCCCCCGCCCAGATCAGGAAAGAGGCGGAGAGAAGGAGCCGTCCCGCCGGCGACCCGGGCGTGATCGCGAAAACGAGCGACGTCACGGCGTAGGCGATGGCCGTCGACAGGATGATCGGTACCGAGCGGCCCGCGACGCCGTCCTCGACGGCGGACGTCCACCACGAGAGTCCGAGCACGGGAACGATCCAGAGGAGCTCGAACCGGCTCGCACGCAGCCGCTCGTCGCGGAAGTGGCGCGCCCCGCGGAGGAGCAGGAGCACGTGGAAGAGGAGGCAGGCGTGAACGAAGAAGAAGAACCCCCGGCTCGGACCGAAGTACGGGAGAAGGACGAGCGCGGACAGCCCGCAGAGCAGGAACGCCCAGGAGGCGATCCAGTCGAGGAATGCCTTCCTTTTGATCTGCTGGTAGAGGAGGACGAAGACGATGAACAGCAGCGCTGTTCCCGCCGACTGGACGAGCAGCGAAAACTGGTGAACGGGCATTGATTCTTTCAGGGAAGCTTAATTCATCTGTCGGGCCCCTCGACGGGGCCGGGGGGAGCAGGGGGCCGCGGGGCACCATCCCATGGTAATAAACGACCACTATCGCCAAGCTCGCCGTCGTTAGCCCGTCTGCCGCCGTAGCGCGGAAGTTCCTGCCGCGCCTCGCCCGGTTCGTGCCGGAGGCCGAGCTTTCGGCCTTCTCCCTCGACCGGTTCCTCTCCGACCGGCGGGCACCCGAACGGATCGTCCTTTGCCCGGCGGGCGGGACCGTCGAGGACGACGTTCGATTCCTGGAGGATGCCCGGCGCCGCGCCCTGTGGACGAGGCCGGGAGGCGAGCTCACCGGCGCCATCGCCGGTCTGCGAGGCTCGCACGACGAGCGCGGGGGAGCGGCGCCGGCGCGCGCCGGCCGCGGGTTGACGACGGCGCTGCTGCTCGAAGGCGACGTCACGTCCGAGCGGGCCCGGAGCGCGGCCACCTCCGGCGCGCCGCGACACTGGATCGTCGAGCGCGTGCAGAGCGTCCGACTGACCGCGCCGGTGATCGAAGAGCTCCGGCGCCTCGGGATCCGATGGTCGGTGCTCGAGCCGGTGGAACTGATCGCCGTCGCCGCGTCGCCGGCTCTCGCGCGGAACCGCTCCCGCTGGGCGGCGCTCCTGGCTGCGAAGGTCCCCGTCTGGACCCGATAAAATGGGGACAGATTTATTTAGCGGAGAGGCGAAGGATCAGGAAGCCGAAGCGTGGCTAAATAAATCTGTCCCCTTTTTCAGGAGGTCCTCATGTATTCGCTGACCCAACGGGCACTCGCCGAGTTCATCGGAACCCTGGCACTCATCTTCATCGGGGGCGCCTCGATCCTCTCCGACCAGCTCTCGGGAGGCAACGTCACCCTCGTCGGCATCGCGCTCGCACACGGGCTGACGATCGCGGTCATGGCCTCCGCGTTCGGGCACATTTCCGGAGCCCACTTGAATCCGGCCGTGACGGTGGGCGCCTTCTTCGCGAAGAAGATCTCCGCGGCCGACGGCGCCGTCTACTGGATCGCCCAGCTCGCCGGCGCGGTGGCGGGCGCCCTCCTTCTCACGCTCGTGTTCGACCCCGCGACGACGGCGGCGGCGAACCTGGGGACTCCCGGATTCGGGACCGGCGTCTCGATCGCGCAGGGCCTGACGTTCGAGATCGTCGCGACCTTCTTTCTCGTCCTCGTCGTCTGCGCAACGGCGATCGACGAGCGCGGTGCGTTCTCGGTCGTCTCCGGGCTTCCGATCGGGTTCGTCGTGACGTTCGACATCCTCGCCGGCGGGCCGCTGACGGGCGCGGCGATGAACCCCGCGCGGGTCTTCGGTCCGGCGGCCGTCGGCGGCTACTGGGCGAACCACTGGGTCTACTGGGTCGGGCCGCTGATCGGGGGCGCGATCGCCGGTCTCCTCTACGCGGGGCTGTACCTGAAGCGACGTGTCGTCCCTTAACGGGGTTTCCCCGAGGTGCGCGAGGAGGTCTCCGGAGCGAGCTCTCCGGTAAAATCCGCGTCCCTTGGACACCACGTCACCGCCAACCTCCGCCGGGAGGGACTTCCCTCTCGGCGTCGCCGGGTTCACCTATCAGGACCTTCACCGCGAGGATCGACTCGAAGCGCTCCACGACGTCTTCTTCGAGGAGCTCTCCCGGGAAGATCCCGCTCTCGCGGACCGCCTCGCGGGCTGGAGGAGGGACCCGCGCTCGCTCGATGCGATCGCGACGTCGCGACTCCTCGTCGAAGCCGCGCGGCC
>DASRPJ010000301.1:0-2771 GCA_035646435.1 Thermoanaerobaculia bacterium
GGTTCCAGAGTCGATCCGCCGCGCTCCACGTCTCCTCGGGGGGGGCGCCGAGATTCCAGACGGCGTAAGCGAGGAGCACCCCGAAGAGCGCGAATCCCCGGATGACGGCGAGCTCGACGAGCCGCTCCCCCGGGAGAACGGGCTCCAGAGACGGCGTCGGCTCGCGACCCGCCGCGCTGAGTGCGGTCACGTCTTCGAAAAGAGAGTTGCTTCCCTCTCGCGTTTCAGAGGTCGACGATGACCTTGAAGCCGCCGTAGAACATCCGCTTCGGGTCGAAGGGCATCGGCGTATTCATCATCTTCGCGATCTGCGGGTCCTTCATCACCCGGGCGTTCACGGCGTTGCGGTGCGCTTTCGACTTGTAGACGATCCACGAGAAGACCGGCACCTCGCCGGGCTTCGTTCGGGCGGCCTTCGGGAAAGCGATCCCCATTCCTTTCTTCACCCTGAGGTCGTCGCCCACGGTCTCGCGATACTCCAGGGCTCCGTGTTTCTTCCACGCCTTGCCCGCGATTTGCGCCATGCGGCGGTAAGCGGGCATTTTCTTCCTCGGGATCGCCAGCAGGAATCCATCGACATAACGCGGCATGAGAAACCTCCTCGAGCCCCTTTTTACACCCGCTCGCCTCGCGGACGGCGGGCCTCTCGAGGATCTCCGCCGGGAGTAGCTGCTTTTGAAAACGCGCGCGACGACTTCGTAACCACGGACTGCGCTCGGCACGAAGCAGGCCGGGCGTTCCGGCTGCAGACGCCCCTCGCGACCGCTGTCGGATGAGCCCCTAAGCGTCCCGACTCGACCGGACCGAGCCGCACTGCCAGCAGACGTCGAACTGGCCTTCGATCGATTCGCCGCACTTCGGGCACGGCCACGTCGTCTCCGTTCCGCTGGCGGGGGCGAGCGCGGCCTCGATCACCACGCGGGCCCTCTCGGCGTCGGCATCGTCCAGTATCGAGAGCTCCGACCAGCAGTCCGTGACCGGGATGTCGCCTTTCGCGGCGCCGAGGAAGGGCGTGCGGACTTCGCAGGGGATCCCCTCGTTCACGAGGAGATTCCGGAGGTGCCCGATGATGAGGACGTCCTGCGTGCTGTAGACGCTCTTCACGGCCGTCGTCCGCGCTTCATTTCGCCTTCCGGGGCGAGCGAGCCTTCCGCTTCGCGTTCGGTTTTGCCGGGGCCTTCGGCGCGACCCGCTCCGGGAGCTTCGCCCCTCCCGTCTCGCGGTTCCACTCTTCGAACGTCTCCTCCGAGATTTCCCCCTTGACGAGGAGCTCCGCGAACTTCCGGCGCTGCGCCTTGCTCTTGAATGGCACCTAAAAACCCCAGTCGCGCCCGGGCGATCTCATGCCTTGCTCTTTTTTCGCAACTCGGCGATCCGCGCCTTCACGAGCCGCTTCACGAGGGCCGGCGTGGGCGGCCGGGTCAGTGGAAACCGGATCGTCCCCGTCGACGTCTCGTATCCCTCGAGCTCGGCCGCGTGGGCCCGCCGGACCGCCGCGCTCATCGGATAGAGGCTGACGTGGTTCTTGAACGCGGCGTACCACACGACCGTTTCTCCGTCGAGCTTGAATGCGGGGATTCCATAGCTGAAGCCGTCGACCGCGCGGGGCGCCGCGGCGCGAATGACCTCGCGCAGCTTCTTCAGGTTCCGTCGCGCTTCGGGCGGCAATGCCGCAAAGTAGGCTCGCACCTGTTCCGCGGCCCGCTTCGAATCGTTCGGAGTCGAGGGCACGGTCGCTCCTTTCTCCGCGGGTCAGGCGCCGGTCGACTTCGAGCGCCTGAGTGTGCTGTATCCCACCGCCGCGGTGAAGAGGCTCGCAGCGAGGAGAAACCACTTGATCTCACCATTGCCGGCGTAGTGGATCACCGCGGCCGCCAGAGAGAGGGCGGAAGCGGTGAACCAGAGACCGGCCGCGACGCGCGGGTTCGGGACATTAGCCATGGTGTTCCTCCATCCAAGGGGCGACCGCCTGTTCCGGGTTACCGGGGCGCTCCCGCCGGGCGAGCAAGATCAGCCATCCCCCGAAACCGAGCATCCAGAGAGGCAGGAGGTAGTTGTTGACCTCCGCGACGAAATCGACTGCGGGCGTCACGTTGCGCCACAGGCCGACCAGGCCGAGGACCCCGGTCGCAAAGCCCCACCAGCCGAGAAACCGGGGCGCATCGGGACGGCGCGAGAGCCCCACGGCCGAGAGTATGAAGTACATGCTCACGCAGAGCTCGCCGAGAAACTCGCCGATGAAGTTGCCGAGGTAGCGGTTCAGGCCGTCGAACACGGTGCCGAGGACGACCCGCTCGCTCGCGCCGGCGGACGCCCACGCCCGCGCGAGCTCCCAGTGGATGCTGGGCCAGCGCATGAGCCCGAGCATCATGCTCACCGCCGCGACGACTCCGAAGAGCAGGGCGAGGCGCATCCACCCCGCCGCCCGACCGCGCAGAGCCTCGAAGGCGCCGACGGCGGCGGGTAGCCAGATGAGCGGCAGGACTGCATAGAACGCCCAGGCGGCTCGTCCCGCGTCGCCCGTGGCGAGGAGCGCGGGCAGAACGTCCGCGACGTTTCCGTCGAGGACGTCGGGATACTGGAACCGGGCCGCGAGGTAGGCGAAGACGCCGAGAAATCCGAGCGCGCCGAGAACGAGGGCGAGGCCGCCGGCGAACACGACGCCCCGCTCGAGGCGCGGCGCGTCAGCCGGCACGCTTTTCGGCCGTTCCGCTGCCCCGGTACACGTCGGTGCTCAGGTATTTCAGGCCCGAGTCCGCCATCAGCGTGAC
>DASRPJ010000302.1:0-6042 GCA_035646435.1 Thermoanaerobaculia bacterium
CCCGCGAGGTGCCCGGCGAGACCGGCCGCAGAGTTGACGAGGATGAAGAACGCGGACGCGCCCGCCGTCTTCCGGGTCTCCTCCCAGCGCGCGAGGATCAGGAGCGGGGAGAGAAAGATCCCGCCGCCGACTCCCGTGAGACCCGCCACGAACCCGAACAGCACTCCGACAGCGACGAGAGCGAGGACCGGCGGCGGCGGGCGCAGGTCCTTCGCGGGAAGGCGCATCGCGAGGCGAACGGCCGCGGCGAGGAGCACGGCGCCGAGAAGGATCCGGTGGGATCGCGTCGGAAGCTCGATCAGGCCTCCCAGGTAGGCCGCGGGCATCGAACCGGCGCAGAGCGGCATCAGCAGCCGCCAGGGAACGAGGGAGGCCTTCGAGAACCGAAGAGTCCCCGCACCCGCGACCCCGAGGTTCATGACGAGAGCCGCCGGTTTCATGACCTGCGGCGGGATCCCGAAGAGAGCCATCACCGCCAGGTACGCCGATGCCCCGCCGTGGCCGACGGAGGAGTAGAGGACCGCGGAGAAGAAGACGAGCGCGCCCAGGAGTGCGAGCGAGCCGGTATCGGTGGGCATCGATGCGCCGCGAGGATACCGCCTGCCGAGGCGAGTAGTATTTCGCCACCCGCGTGCCTCTTCCTGCCGGAAGCTTCGGTCCTTACGAAATCCTCTCGCCCCTCGGGGCAGGGGGGATGGGAGAGGTCTATCGGGCCCGCGACCGGCGGCTCGGGCGCGAGGTGGCGCTGAAAGTCCTTCCCGCCGAGCTCTCCGCCGACGTGGACCGGCTCGCCCGGTTCGAGCAGGAGGCCCGCTCCGCGTCGGCCCTGAACCACCCGAACATCGTTACGATCCACGAGATCGGCCGCCACGACGAGACCTCCTACATCTCGATGGAGCTCGTGGACGGGAAAACGGTGCGCGAGCTCATGGCCGCCGGGCCGGTGCCGATCCGGAAGCTTCTCGGAATCGCGGCGCAGGTCGCCGACGGCCTCGCGAAGGCGCACGCGGCGGGGATCGTTCACCGCGATCTGAAGCCCGAGAACGTCATGGTGTCCCGGGACGGCTTCGTCAAGGTCCTCGACTTCGGGCTCGCGAAGCTGGTCGAGCCCGAGTCGGGCAGCGAGCTCTCCGCGATGCCGACGCTCGCGCGGGCGCAGACGCACCCCGGCGTCGTGATGGGGACGGTCGCCTACATGTCGCCCGAGCAGGCGAGCGGCGAGCCGGTCGATTTCCGCTCCGACCAGTTCTCGCTCGGCACGATCCTTTACGAGGCCCTGGGCGGAGAGAAACCGTTCTCGCGGAAGACGGCCGCCGAGACCATGTCGGCGATCATCCGGGAGGACCCGAAGCCGATCGGCGCGATTCGACCCGAGGTCCCCCTTCCGCTGCGGTGGATCGTCGAGCGCTGTCTCGAGAAGGACCCCGAGGAGCGCTACGCCTCGACGCGCGATCTCGCTCGCGACCTCGCCGGGGTGCGGGACCACATCTCGGAAGCGTCGGCGAGCGCGCCCGCCGCGCTCGAACAAGCCGCGCGGCGGAAAGCGCGGACGGTACCGCTCGCCGCGGCCGCCGGAATACTTCTCGTGGGGGCGCTCGGAGGCTGGCTCGCCACGAGGCGGACGGTCCCGAAGAACACCGCCCCGACCTTTCGCCGGCTCACGTTCCGAACCGGCCTTCTCAACAACGCCCGCTTCACGCCGGACGGCCAGACCGTGGTCTACGGCGCAACCTGGGCGGGAGAACGACAGGTGCTTTACGCGGTGCGACCGGAGAGCCCGGAATCGCGGGCCTTCGATGTGTCCGCCGACATCCTGGCCATTTCTCCGACGGGCGAGATGGCGGTCCTTCTCGACAACATCGGGATCGGCGGAACCCTCGCCCGGATGCCCTTCGCGGGAGGAGTCCCCCGGCCGGCCGTCGAAAACGTAGTGTACGCCGGGGCGGACTGGTCTCCCGACGGCAAGGATCTCGCGATCATCCGGCGCGTGGGAGGTCGTTTCCGCCTGGAGTTCCCCATCGGGAAGGTTCTCCACGAGTCGGGAAACATCGGCGGCGCGAGATTCTCCCCCCGCGGAGACCTGATCGCCTTTCAGGACGATCCCGGCGCGATCAAGGTCATCGGGAGCACGGGTGGCGCGGTTCGAACTCTCTCGACGGGCTGGCTCCCTTTCGGGGGCGGCGCGCCGTGCTGGACGCCGGACGGAAAAGAAATCTGGTTCTCCGCCGCGGCCGAGCCGGGGGCGCCCGAAGCCCTTCACGCCGTCGACCTCGAGGGAAAGCTGCGACTGGTCGCGCAGGTACCCGGGTTCCTGGAGCTCGACGACATTTCACGGGATGGCCGCGCTCTTTTTGCCCATCACACGATCATCACCAGACTGTGGGCGCTCGCCCCCGGCGAGACGGTCGAGCGCGACCTGACGTGGCTGGATCGTTCGAGCCCGACCGCGCTCTCGGCGGACGGGAAGACCATCCTCTTCAGCGAGACCGGCGAGGCGGGGGGAAAAACTTCGTCCGTCTACCTGCGCAAGATGGACGGCTCGCCGGCGGTCCGTCTCGGCGAGGGAGAAGGCATGGCTCTTTCTCCCGACGGGACCTGGGTGCTCGTCGGTCATGCGAACGACCCGCAACGAATGACGCTTCTCCCGGCGGGAGTCGGCGAAACGAAATTGATGTCCGCCTCGGGCTTCGAGGCGATCCGCAGCGGCGCGTTCCATCCGGAGGGCGAGAGCGTGATCTTCGCGGGTCGCGAACGAGGCCGTCGATGGGGCGTCTACTCCCATCCCGTCGGCGGCGGAGCGGCGAGAAGAATCGCCCCGGAAGGAGTGACCATCCCCGCGGCCGCCACGAGCCCCGTGTCCCCCGACGGAAGGTGGGTTCTCGGCGGCAGCGGTCCGGGAACGCTCACCCGCTACCCGCTCCAGGAGGGCGAGCCTCGCCGCGTGAACGGGATCGAGAAGGGCGAGTCGCCGATCGGCTGGAACGCCGAGGGTCTGCTCTTCGTCGCGCGGGACATCTTCGGTGCCGTGCTCGTCCACCTGGTGGATCCGGATTCCGGACGCCGGACCTTGTGGAAAAGGATTCCCCTTGCGGACCCGGGCTCGAGCGCCGAACGGCTTCTGATCTCCGCGGACGGACGGTCCTACGCCTATTCCACGCGCCGGGTCCACTCGCAGCTCTACGTCGTCGAGGGTCTCGAGTGACCGCAAGCTCTCGCTCGCGGTCATCCCGAGCGCGTGAGCGCGAAAGACTGATTCGATAGGATCGACCCAGAATCACGGAGGGAAAAATGGCCATCGATCGGCGTTCGCTGATCGCGGCGACCGGCGTCGCCGCGGCGGGATCCCTTCTCGTCCCGACCGCGGCGCGCGGACACCAGGCCGGCATCGACGGCTCGAAATCCGCCTCCCTCTTTCTCACGGAGGACGACGGGCTCGCCCCCGCGACCTTCGACCGGCTCCCGCTCGAGTGGCACCAGCGCCGCGTGAAAGCGCTCCAGACGCGCCTTCAGGAGCAGGGCTACGCGGGCGCCCTCCTCTCCGACCGTTGGAACCTCGTCTACTTCACGGGGCTTTTCCACTCGACGACCGAGCGGCCCTTCATGGTCTTTCTCCCGGCCGACAAGCTCGCCGCGATCTGGTTCCACCCGAGCCTCGACCGCGACCTCGTCAAGAGCTGGTGGGCGACCGAGACCGAGTCCTACTTCGACTTCCACCACGCGGAGGGCGCTTTCCCGAACCTCGGCAAGGTCCAGCAGGGGGAGAAGGCGAACCTCTTCGAGTGGGTCCTGAAGGGACTCAAGAAACGCGGCTACGAGGGCAAGCGCCTCGCCACCGACCGGGACCTCTCGCGGCGCCAGCGCGAGTCCGTCGCGAAAGTCTTCGTCAAGACGACGGAGTTCGACTCGATCGCGGACGAGTGCGAACAGATGCGAGCGATCAAGACTCCCGAGGAGCTCGCCCTCTGGCGGCGCGCCTACCGCGTCTTCGACGAGACCCACGCCTTCGCGCGGGACCTGCTCCTCGCGAAGGGCACGGACCTGACCGACTGGGAGCTCGGCCACGCCGCGGAGGAGTTCGGGACGAACCGGATCCTCCAGGGAGTGAAGCGCGACGGCGCCCCGCACACGGCGGTCGGGATCTCGCTCGGCGTCGGCGTGCGCGCCGGCAAGGGCACCGGTTACCCGCACCCGAACCAGTTCCACCACAACAAGATCCAGAAAGGGCAGGCGCTCCAGATCGCGGGCGGGGTTCGGATCGGCGGATGCGGGGGCGAGCTCTACAGGGCGTTCCTCGTCGAGCCGTGGACCGACCACCAGAGGAAGGTCTGGACGGTCGCGCGCGACTCCTGCCTCATGCAGAAGGACCTGTCGCGCGAGGGGATCGCGTGCTCCACGGTCGCGTACGAGATCCACAAGCACCAGGTGAAGGAAGGGATGCAGAAGTACGTCTACCACCGCCCCGCGCACGGCATGGGCATGGAGGGGCACCAGGCGCCGTACCTCGCGCTCGGCGACTACACGATGCTCGAGGCCGGGATGATCTTCTCGGTCGAGCCGGGACTCTACGATCCGGAGAACGGGTTCGGCGTGAACTTCAGCGACGGCTTCGTCGTTCAGCCGGGTGGCAAGCCTTCGCTCCAGATGTCGCGGCTGCCGTGGTCCGAGGAGTGGTGCCTGGTCAAACTGTAGTGACCCTATCTGCCGGCACACGTCTCGGGCCCTACGAGATCGTCGCCCCGCTCGGCGCGGGCGGGATGGGCGAGGTCTACCGCGCTCGCGACGGGCGGCTCGACCGCGACGTCGCGATCAAGGTCCTTCCCGAGCGGCTGGCGTCCGACCCCCAGGCGCTCGCCCGCTT
This sequence comes from Thermoanaerobaculia bacterium, assembly GCA_035646435.1. Lineage (GTDB taxonomy): Bacteria > Acidobacteriota > Thermoanaerobaculia > UBA5066 > Gp7-AA6 > Gp7-AA6. The sequence goes on from DASRPJ010000302.1 coordinate 4,859, forward strand.
CGAACGCGAGGCGAAGGCCGTTGCCGCGCTCTCGCATCCGAACATCCTCGCCATTCACGACGTTGGCGCGCACGAAGGAGTCCGGTACGCGGTCATCGAGCTGCTGGACGGCGCGACCCTGCGCGAGCACGTGGAGGGAGGGACGATCACGCCCCGCAAGGCCGCGGAGTATGCGCTCCAGATCGTGCATGGCCTCGCGGCAGCTCACGAAAAGGGGATCGTCCACCGCGACCTGAAGCCCGAGAACCTGTTCGTGACGCGGAGCGGTCACGTGAAGATCCTCGACTTCGGCCTCGCCCGAGAGGTCCTCCCGTCCGGCGCGGAGAGCGGCGCTAACGCCCTCACGCTCGGGGGAGGGACCGAGCCGGGGACGGTCCTGGGGACCGTCGCTTACATGTCGCCGGAACAGGTCCGCGGGCATCCCGCCGAATCGCGCTCCGACGTCTTTTCGTTCGGTGCGGTCCTCTACGAGATGCTGACCGGCCGTCGCGCCTTCCGCGCCGACTCGGCGGTCGAGACGATGAACGCCATCCTGACCGAGGAGCCGGCGGAGTTTTCGACCGCCGGGTCGCGCGCGATTCCGGCGGGGCTCGAGCGCGTCGTTCGACGATGTCTCGAGAAGGACCCCGCTCAGCGTTTCCAGAATACCCGCGACCTCGGCTTCGCGATCGAGGCGGTTTCGGGCCTGACCGCGGCCGAGGTGCCTCCGCCGCCGATCGAGACCTCGCCCGGGAAGAGATCCGTCGCAGTCCTCTTCTTCAAGGACCTCGCCCGCAACCCGGAGAACGCGCATCTCGGACTCGGCCTGGCGGACGCCACGATCACCGAGCTCGCGACGGTGAAGTCCCTCGTTGTGCGTCCGACTGCGGCGATCCTGCGCTACCAGGATCGGCCGGTCGATCCGCAACAGGCCGGCCAGGAGCTCGGTGTCGACGCGGTACTCGACGGGAGCTTCCAGCGGTCGGGGTCGCGCCTGCGGGTGACGGTGCAGCTCGTCCGAACGGTGGACGGCCGTTCCCTCTGGGGTGCGAAGATCGATACGACGCTCGACGACATCTTCGAGATGCAGGACCAGGTCTCGCGCAAGATTGCCGAGGCCCTCCAGGTCGAGCTGACGCCGTCCGAGGAACGCCGGTTGACGCGGACGGCGCGCCCGGCGGGAGAGGCGTACGAGCTCTACATGA
>DASRPJ010000303.1:0-10357 GCA_035646435.1 Thermoanaerobaculia bacterium
GCGCCCATCGAAAAGTTCGGCGCCCGCATGGAGGGCTCCAACTCGTACGAGCTTTCGGAGAAGTCCGACGTCATCGTCGTGACGGCGGGCCTGGCCCGGAAGCCCGGGATGTCGCGCGACGACCTCGTGGCCAAGAACCAGGAGATCGTCGGTTCCGTCGTCCGCGAGGCCGTGCCCCGCTCTCCCGACGCCATATTGATCGTGGTGTCGAACCCGCTCGACGCGATGTGCGAAGTGGCACGCCGCGTCTCGGGCCTGCCGAGGGAGCGGGTCTTCGGAATGGCGGGAATCCTCGACTCGGCGCGGATGCGGTGGTTCCTGGCGAGGGAGCTCGACGTATCCGTCGAGAGCACGCACGCGTTCGTGCTCGGCGGGCACGGGGACACGATGGTCCCGCTGCCGCGGTACTCGACCGTCGCCGGGATACCGATCACCCAGCTCCTGTCGAAGGAACGCATCGACGCGATCGTTCAGCGGACGCGGGACGGCGGCATCGAGATCGTCAACTACTACAAGACCGGGTCCGCCTACTACGCGCCGTCCGCCGCGGTCGCGGAGATGGTGGAGTCCGTTCTCCGCGACGAGAAGAAGATCCTTCCGTGCGCCGCTTACCTCGAGGGGGAGTACGGGATGTCCGGCGTGTACCTCGGCGTCCCCGTCAAGCTGGGCCGCCGAGGCATCGAGCAGATCGTCGAGATCGCGCTCGAGCCGGACGAACGGGCCGCGCTCGCCCGCTCGGCGGACTCCGTCCGGGAGCTCTTCGGGATCCTGACCGTTTGAGACGGAAGAAGTGACCGAGGAGCGGCACTTCTGGCTGCGACGGCTGCACTCCCTCACGGGGATCGTCCCCGTCGGAGGGTTCCTCGCGTTCCACCTCTACGAGAACTACTACGCGACGAGGGGCGCGGAAGCCTACAACGCCATGACGCGCCAGCTCCAGGAGACTCCGTTCGCCCTCGCGCTCGAGATCGCGGTGATCGGCGTGCCGCTCTTCTTCCACGGAATCTACGGCCTCTTCATCACGGGAACCGCGCGCCCGAACGTCCTCGGCAATCCCTACGTTCGCAACTGGATGTACCTGATCCAGAGGATCACCGGCGTCATCCTCTTCGCCTTCGTGATCTTTCACCTCTGGACCACGCGGTTCGTCGACCTGCGCGACCACGAGCGCGTCGATCTGTTCCGGGTGATGCAGTCGTCGGTCGAGAACCCGTGGGTCTACGCGTTCTACCTGGCGGGCATCCTCGCGGCGACGTTTCACCTCGCGAACGGAATCTGGTCGTTCTCCATCGTCTGGGGTTTGACCGTGGGTCCGCGGGCGCAGCGGCGGATGATGTGGGTCTCGGCGGCGGTGTTCCTGATCCTCTCGTTCATCGGCATCCGGTCGCTCGAGGCGTTCCGGGCGTGAGCTCCCGGGCGGAGACCCACGACCGCGTCATCGTCGTGGGCGGAGGACTCGCCGGGCTCATGACCACGATCCGCGCCGCGGAGCTCGGAGTGCCCGTGGATCTCTTCTCGGTCGTCCCGGTCAAACGGAGCCACTCCGTCTGCGCGCAGGGGGGCATCAACGGCGCCGTCAACACGAAGGGGGAGGGGGACTCGCCGGAGATCCACTTCGACGACACGATCTACGGCGGCGACTTCCTGGCGAACCAGCCTCCCGTCAAGGCGATGTGTCACGCGGCGCCCGGCATCATCAACCTGCTCGACCGCATGGGCGTGATGTTCAACCGCACGCCCGAGGGGCTGCTCGACTTCCGCCGATTCGGCGGAACGAAGTTCCACCGCACCGCCTTCGCCGGCGCCACGACGGGCCAGCAGCTCCTCTACGCGCTCGACGAGCAGGTCCGACGGTCGGAAGTCGCGGGCCTCGTGCGGAAGTACGAGATGTGGGAGTTTCTCGGCCTCGTGCGCGACGCCGACGGCAACTGCCGGGGAATCGTCGCGCTCGACGCGATCTCCATGCGCATCGAAGCGTTTCCGGCGCGCGCGGTGATGCTCGCGACGGGCGGCCCCGGAATGGTCTTCGGCCGCTCGACCAACTCCGTGATCAATACGGGCGGCGCGTCCGCGGCGGCCTATCAGGAGGGCGCGCGCTACGCGAACGGCGAGTTCATCCAGGTCCACCCGACGTCGATCCCCGGGTCGGACAAGCTGCGGCTGATGTCGGAGTCCGCGCGGGGAGAGGGGGGGCGCGTCTGGGTCCCGCGCGCGCGCGGGGACCGGCGGCCGCCGCGCTCGATACCGGAGCCGGAGCGCTGGTACTTCCTCGAGGAGAAGTACCCCGCGTACGGCAACCTCGTGCCGCGGGACATCGCGACGCGCGAGATCTTCCAGATCTGCCGGACGGGTTTCGGAATCGAGGGGAAGCGGGAGGTGTATCTCGACCTGACCCACATCTCGAGGAGGGAGCTCGACGTCAAGCTCGGCGGAATCCTCGAGATCTACGAGAAGTTCGTGGGCGACGATCCACGCGAAGTCCCGATGAAGGTCTTCCCGGGCATGCACTACTCCATGGGCGGACTGTGGGTGGACTACGCTCCGGACAGCGCGACGGGGATGCTCGACGAAAGGTCCCCGCGCAACCAGGCCACGAACGTCCCGGGCCTCTACGCCGCCGGGGAGGTGGAGTACCAGTACCATGGCGCGAACCGCCTCGGCGCGAACTCCCTCGTCGCGTGCATCTACGCGGGAAAGATCGGCGGACCGGCGATGGTCCGATACGGGCGCGAGACCGCGGCGAAGCTCCCGCACGACGACGGCGCGTTCGCCGACGCCCGGAAGAGGTGGGAGACGGAGTTCGCGAGGCTCGCGAGCCTGTCCGGGCCCGAGAATCCGCACGTCCTCGCGGAGGAAATGGGCGACTGGATGACCGACAACGTGACGGTCATCCGGAGCGACTCGAAGCTCCGCGAGACGGAAGCGAAGCTCCTGGAGCTCGAGGAGCGGTGGACGCGGATCGGCCTGCCCGACCGGAGCGCCTTCGCGAACCGGGAGATCTCGTTCGTGAATCAGCTGCGCAACATGCTCGTGCTCGCGCGCGTCATGACGCGAGGCGCCCTCGCTCGCGGGGAGTCCCGCGGCGCCCACTTCAAGGTCCGGGACCTCGAGCAGGGCGTCTCGGACGAGAACGTGCTGCCGCGGGACGACGCGAACTTTTTGAAGACGACGATCGCGGAGCACACGCCCGACGGGCCGAGGATTTCCTACGAGCCGGTGGACACGTCGCTCATCGCGCCGCGGCCGCGCAAGTACTGAGCGGCTTCCGAGCATAAGCTTGCCCTCGATGGCCCGCACCATCCACCTCAAGGTCCGCCGCCAGGACACTCCGGCTTCCTCCCCGTACTGGGAGTCGTACGAGATCCCCTACCGGCCCCGCGAGAACGTCGTATCCGTACTCATGGAGGTCGCCAAGGACCCGAAGACGCGCGACGGCAAGCGCACGTCTCCCGTCGTCTACGACCGCGCCTGCCTCGAGGAGGTGTGCGGCTCCTGCGCCATGCGCATCAACGGCGTCGCGCGCATGGCCTGCACCGCGCTCGTCGACGCGCTCGATCAGCCGATCGAGCTCGAGCCGCTCGCGAAGTTCCCGGTCGTGAGGGACCTCTCGGTGGACCGGAGATCGATGTTCGAGGCGTTGAAGCGCGTCAAGGCGTGGGTGCCGATCGACGGAACCCACGACCTCGGCCCCGGTCCGCGAATGGCGGAGACGGAGCGCGCGCGCGCCTACGAGCTCTCGAAGTGCATCTCGTGCGGCAACTGCCTCGAAGTGTGCCCGCAGGTGAACGACCGGTCGAGCTTCATCGGCGCGGCGGCCGTCTCGCAGGCGGCGCTCTTCAACCGGCACCCGACGGGGCGCATGCTCGCCGCGGATCGGCTCGACGCGCTCATGGACGATGGAGGGATCGACGACTGCGGCAACGCCCAGAACTGCGTGCGCGCCTGCCCGAAGTCGATACCGTTGACGACCTCGATCGCGGAAATGTTCCGCGCCACGACCGTGCGCGGCATCGCGAAGCTCTTCGGAAGCTAGACCGTGAAGATCCACGAGTACCAGGCCAAGGCCCTCCTCGCGCGGTACGGCGTGGCCGTGCCCCGCGGCGAGGTCGCGGAATCGCCCGACGCGGCGGGCGAGGTCGCGAGGCGGCTCGGCGGGCGCGTCGTCGTGAAGGCGCAGATCCACGCGGGGGGGCGCGGCAAGGGGGGCGGCATCAAGGTCGCGAAGGACGCGGCGGAGGCGGTCGCGCACGCGAAGGCGATCCTGGGGATGACCCTCGTCACGCCGCAGACCGGCCCGGCCGGACGGGTCGTGCGGACGGTGCTCGTCGAAGAGGCGGTCGAGATGGACCGCGAGCACTACCTGGGCGTCACGCTCGATCGCTCCCGAGCGCGTCCCGTCGTCATCGTTTCGCGCGCGGGCGGGATGGAGATCGAGGAAGTCGCCGCGCGCGATCCGGCCGCCGTCCTTCGCGAGCTCGTGGATCCGACGCTCGGAATGTTCCCGTTCCAGGCGAGGCGCCTCGCCTTTTCTCTCGGCCTCGAAGGGGAGTCCTTCAAGCAGGCGACCGCGCTCATGCAGGCGCTCCTCAAAGCGTACGTCGAGACGGACGCGACGCTGGCGGAGATCAATCCGCTTCTCGTCACGCGCTCCGGCGCCGTGCTCGCGCTCGACGCGAAGATGACCTTCGACGACAACGCTCTCTTCCGTCATCCCGACATCCGGGAGATGCGCGACACGACGGAGGAGGACCCGCTCGAGGTCGAGGCGTCGAAGTTCGGACTGAACTACATCAAGCTCGACGGGAACGTGGGCTGCATGGTCAACGGGGCGGGGCTCGCGATGGCGACGATGGACCTCGTCAAGCTGGCCGGGGGAGAGCCCGCGAACTTCCTCGACGTCGGCGGCGGCGCGAGCGAGGAGCAGGTGACGAACGCGTTCCGGATCATCCTCTCCGACCCGAACGTGCGCGCGGTCCTCATCAACATCTTCGGGGGCATCATGCGCTGCGACGTCATCGCGAAGGGGGTCGTCGGCGCGGTGCGCGAGATGGGCCTCGCGCAGCCGGTGGTCGTCCGACTCGAGGGGACGAACGTGGACGAAGGCCGCCGCATATTGAGGGAGTCGGGGCTCGCGGTGATCCCGGCGGACGGACTCGCCGACGCGGCGCGGAAGGTCGTGGAGGCGGCGGCGCGATGAAACACGTCGCCGGTTACGGCCTGAAGGCCTTCGCCTTCCTCCTCACGCCGATCTTCGTCGGGCTCCTCGCCGTCACGTGGAAGGGCTGGACCACGCTCTCGGAGAGCCCGCGTCTCCTCGCGGGATGGGCGGCGCTCCTCACCTTTTTCTTCGTGTTTCCGCTCTTCCTCGCGCGCGCGGGCCGCGCGGCGATGGGTCACGAGCCGGAGCTGGAAGCGAAGCGCGTCTGGCGCACCGGCGCCGCCGCGCTCGTCGTCGGCGCCGCGGCGATCGTCCTCGTCCCGTCCTGGCGCGACCTCGGGGGCTGGCTCGCGGGCACGCTGTCGGACCTGACCGGGGTCCCCATCGTGATGGAGCGCCCGTGAGCGTTTGGGTGGGGCGGGAAACGCGCCTCCTCGTCCAGGGGCTCACCGGCCGCGAGGGGACCTTCCATGCTCTCGCCTGCCGCGAGTACGGCACCGCGGTGGTCGCGGGAGTTACTCCCGGCAAGGGAGGGACGACGCACGAGGGGATCCCCGTCTTCGACACCGTCGCCGCCGCGGTGAAAGAGACGGGCGCGAACGCCTCGATGATCTTCGTCCCGCCCCCCTTCGCGGCCGACGCGATCGCCGAGGCGGCGGACGCCGGCATCCGGATCGTCGTCTGCATCACCGAGGGGATCCCGACGAACGACATGCTGCGCGTGAAGGAGATCCTCGCCGACAAGAACTCGGAGGGCGAGGCCGTTCGGCTCATCGGCCCGAACTGCCCGGGGATCATCACCCCGGGCGAGTGCAAGATCGGGATCATGCCCGGTCGAATCCATCGGCCCGGCACGATCGGGGTCGTCTCGCGGTCGGGCACGCTCACGTACGAAGCCGTGGACCAGCTGACGCGGCTCGGCCTCGGTCAGTCGACCGTCGTCGGCATCGGCGGCGATCCAGTCAACGGCACGAACTTCGTCGACTGTCTCCATGCCTTCTCGGAGGACGCCGGCACGGAGGCCGTCGTGCTGATCGGCGAGATCGGCGGCATGGCGGAGGAAGAGGCGGCCTGCTTCGTCGCCGGGCACTTCGGCAAGCCCGTCGTCGCTTTCATCGCCGGGCAGACCGCGCCGCCCGGGCGGCGGATGGGGCACGCCGGCGCCATCATCGCGGGGGGACGCGGAACGGCCGCGGAGAAGATCCGCGCCCTCGAGGCCGCGAACATCCACGTCGTCCGGTCTCCCGCGGACATCGGTTCGCGCATGAAGGAAGTTCTCGGGAGATGAACGCGCCGCCGCTGTACCAGGAGACCCAGAGCTTTTCGCCCTGGGTGGTCGTGCTCGTGATCGCGGTCGTCGTCCTTCTCGGAGCGGTGCTGCTGATGCGGCTGACGACGACGGTCACCCCCGACGCCGTCTCCATCCGGTACGGTGTCCTCTATCGGACGAGGATTTCGCTGTCGGACGTCGCGCGGGCCGAGGCGGTTGAGTACTCGCCGATCCGCGAGTACGGGGGCTGGGGCATCCGCGGATCGTCGCGTCGCCGGGCCCTGAACGCTCGGGGCAACCAGGGTGTCCTCCTCACGCGCTCCGACGGGACGACGCTCCTCGTCGGCTCCCAGCATCCGAGGGACCTGCTCGACGCCCTGGCGCGCGCCGGCGTCGCGACCGAAGACCGACTCCCGATCGTCGTGAAGGATTTTTGAGAAGGAAGCCATGACCGAACGCACTCTCGCCATCCTGAAACCGGACTCCGTCGCCGCGGGACGCGCCGGCGCGATCCTCGCGCGGCTCGAGGAGGAGGGGTTCCGCCTGCGCGGGATCAAGCGGCTGCAGCTCTCCGACGATCAGGCGCGCGCGTTCTACGCGGTTCACCGCGAGCGCCCCTTCTTCGACGGGCTCGTCCGTTTCATGACGGAGGGCCCGATCGTCCCCGTCGCCCTCGAGCGCAACGACGCGGTCGCCCACCTGCGCAGGACGATGGGGGCAACCGACTCGAAGAAGGCGGACGCCGGGACGATCCGCAACCTCCACGGCACGGACATCGAAAGGAACGCGATCCACGGCAGCGACTCCGCGGAAAACGCGGCGAAGGAGGTCGCGTTCTTCTTTTCCGAAGCGGAGCTGATCTAGGCTGGCGTCAGCTCTTCCGCTTCAGCGACACGAGAATCCGGTTCGCGACGCCTCGGAACATCGCCACTTCGCGAGCGGTCATGGGACGGCCCGCGGCGATGCGGCGCCAGTCGCGGAGGGAACGCTCGCGGTGGCCGGTATCGTAGAAACCGATCGCGTCGAGAGCGCGATCCCAGTGCTCGATGGCGGCTTCGACCTCGCGCGAGGCGGCGAGGTCCTCCTCTCCGGCCGGCGCGTCGACGGAAAGGCCGAACGCGCGGTGCACGGCGAGGACGACCGCGGCGGCGTGCGAGAGGTTCATCGTCGGAAAGTCGGGATCCGTGGGCAGAGTGAGTGTGGCGCTCGCGCGCGAGCGTTCCTCCTCCGTCAGACCGCTCCTCTCCGGCCCGAAGACGTATGCCACCCTGGACTCCGGCGGAAGTGACGCGAGAAAGGCGGGCAGCTCGCGGAGCGACAGCCACCTCTGCTCCGCCCGCCCCCGTAGAGAAGACGTCGCGACGACCGCGTCGAACTCCGCCACTGCCTCGAGGAGCGTCTCGTACCGGCGCATTGCTTGCAGGATGTCGTCCGCGCCGGAGGCGAGCATCTCGGACTCCTCGTCGGGGTGGCACGCGGGCTCGATCAGGCGGACGTCGGCGACGCCGAAGTTCTTCACGGCGCGCGCCACGGAACCGAGGTTTCCGGGAACCCGCGGGCGAACGAGAACGACGGCAGGATTGGAGGCGGCCATTCCGGAATTATCGGACGGGAAAGGGGCTTTTGATTTTTCGATGAAACACGTCTACGCCGGATTCTTCGTCTTTCTCGCGACGGCCGTCGCCGCCGCTCAGGCTCCCCGCGTCACTCCGACGCCGGCCGACGCTCCGACCTACACGGAGTCCGCGGGCTCGGAGTACGTGCTGTTGCCGGTCGTCGTCCTCGACAAGAAGGGACGCTTCGTGGAGGGGCTCCAGCAGAGGGATTTCCGCGTCCGCGTCGAGACGACTCCCGTCGTCCTCGACACCTTCGAGCGCGACGACGGCGCTCCCGTCTCGATGGCTTTCCTCGTCGACTCGTCGGGAAGCATGGAGATCGCCGGGAAGATGGAGAACACGAAGCGCGCGATCCGGTCGATCGTGGAAGCCCGCCAGCCGGGGGACGACTTCGCGCTCTTCGCTTTCTCGGAAGGGGAAGTCCGCATGGTCGCGGACTTCTCGAGCAACACGAAAAAGATGCTTGCGGCTCTGGATGAGATTTCCGCCGGCGGCCAGACCGCTCTCTTCGACGCCGTCGCCGCGACCCCGAAGCTCCTGAAGGGCAAGAACGCGAAGCGGGCCATCCTCCTCTTCACGGACGGTGTCGATAATGCGAGCAAATTGTCCCCCGACGAGATGGCAGAGATCCTGCAGCAAGTCTCGACGCCGGTCTACGCGATCGGCATGAAGAATGTGATGTATGACCTTCTCGACCGAAAGCAGCGCGAGGAGCTTTTCGTCGAGAACCTGAGGATGCTGGCGGCTTCGAGCGGGGGCAAGATGTTTCTGGTGGGCGAAGAAGATTTGAGACCCCTCGCGGCCAAGCTCTCTTCCGAGGTCCGGAAGCAGTACATCCTCGGGTTTTCCCCGTCGGGCCGGGGCGAGTTAAAATACAGGACGGTTTTCGTGTCGGTCGCCAAGAAGGGCAATTGGGTGGTCCGGACGCGCCGCGGTTATCGGGGCACCGCCCCGAGCGCTACGGCGTCCCGTTAACGAAAGGAGGGTGCATGAGCATCCGAAAAGGTTCCAACCGTTCCGTGGTGGTCGGGGCGCTTCTTTTGGGGATCGTTGGTCTCACCGGCTGCGCGACCAAGCGCTACGTCGGCGAGGAGGTCTCTAAAAGCAGCGCCGCGTCCGAGAGGAGGATCAGCGAGGTCCAGACGCAGGTCGAGGCGGCCCAGACTCGGGTCCGCGAGCACGACTCAAAGCTCGCGGAGCTCGACTCGACGACTCGTCAGGCTCTGGAGCGGGCCGAGGCGGCGGGCAAGCTCGCCGAAGGCAAGTTCGTCTACTCGCTCGTTCTCTCCGACGACGCGGTGAAGTTCCCCGTCAATCGGTTCCAGCTCTCCAAGGAAGCCGAGGAGAAGCTGACCGAGTTCGCTGACAGGCTGAAGGGCGAGAACAAGAACGTCTACCTGGAGATCCAGGGGCACACCGACTCGAGCGGTCCCGACATGTACAACCTGGAGCTCGGCGAGGCGCGCGCGGAAGCCGTCCGCCGTTTCCTTTCCAAGCAGGGAATCGCCCTGAACCGGATGTCCACGATTTCCTACGGCGAGACCGAGCCGGTCGAGAAGAACACGTCCCGCAAGGGCCGCTCTCAGAATCGGCGCGTCGTCGTCGTCGTCCTGGCCTAGTCGACTCTTTTCGGTCGAGAACGCCCCGAGGAAACTCGGGGCTTTTTTTTGTCCGCCGTTTCCGTTTCGGTGCCGGCGGGCGGCGTCCGGCCCCTGTGCCGGCGTCGGAGATCGTCAAGGATGGCCTGGAAATCGGCGGGAAGCGGGGACTCGGCCCGCACGGGCTTGCCCGTCTCGGGGTGGGCGAAGCCGAGCGTCCGGGCGTGCAGCATCTGCCGCGGCGCGGCGACGGGCTGCGGGGGGCCGGTCCGGCGGCGATAGACCTCGTCGCCGATCAGGGGCCGGCCGGCGGCGGAGAAGTGGACGCGGATCTGGTGGGTGCGGCCCGTCTCGAGGCGCACCGAGACGAGCGTGGCCGCTCCGAACCTTTCGAGCGGTCGGTAGTGGGTGACGGCGTGGAGTCCCGGCTCGCCCGCCTTCGCCACGCCTCGCCGGCGGTCGCCTCGGTCGCGGACGAGCGGCGCGTCGAAGACCCCGCCCTTGGCCACGTCGCCCTCCACGAGCGCGACGTACTCCCGCTCGATCGAGTGCGCCCGGAACTGCGCCTGGAACGAGTGCAGGGCTTCCCGCGTCCGCGCGAAGACGAGAGCGCCGGAGGTGTCCTTGTCGAGCCGGTGCACGACCCCGGCCCACGGGCGTCCCCGGTAGCGGTGCTGAAGGTACGAGAGCGTGCGGCGCAAGAGCGTATCGCTCT
>DASRPJ010000304.1:0-5510 GCA_035646435.1 Thermoanaerobaculia bacterium
AAGAAGTCGAGGTACTCGTTGCCGTCCGCGTCCTTGAGGCGCAGCCCCTTCCCCTCCGTCAGGACGATCGGCTCCTGGTAGTACTGGATCGTCGCGGGGAAGAGGTGTTTCTTGTGCTTCTCCCGGACCGTCTTCGAGAGCTCGGAGGCGGGCCGGACTTCGCGGGTCGTGGAGCTCACTTGTGCCTCCTATCCGGGGCCCCGTTCCTGTCATCCCGAGCGAAGCGAGGGATCTGGACCGCTGTCGAGAGGGCCACAGATTCCTCGTCGCTCCGCTCCTCGGAATGACAGAAAGAAGACGGAATGACAGGGAGCGTCATCTCGGGTTTCTCTTCAGGAAAGAGCCGGAACCGGCTTTGCCGACGAACTTCCCGTTCTCGACGATGACTTTTCCGCGGGACAGGACGGTCTCGGAGACTCCGGTGACCTCTCTTCCCTCGTACGGGTTGTAGTCCACCTTCATGTGCAGCGTCTTCGCAGACAGCGTCTGTTTCCGGTTCGGATCGAAGACGACGAGGTCGGCGTCCGAGCCGGGCGCGATCGTCCCCTTTCGGGGAAAGAGCCCGAAAATCCGAGCCGGCGACGTCGACGTCAGCTCGACGAAACGGTTGAGTGAGATCTTTCCGGTCCGGACGCCGCCGTCGAAGACGAGGCTCATCCGGGTCTCGATGCCGGGCGCGCCGTTGGGGATCTTCGAGAAGTCGTTGCGACCGAGCTCCTTCTGCTCCTTCATGCAGAACGGGCAGTGGTCCGTGGAGATCGCCTGGAGGTCGTTGCCCGCGAGGCCCCGCCACAGCCGGTCCTGCCCCTCCTTCGGCCGCAGCGGCGGGCTCATGACGTACTTCGCGCCCGCGAAGTCGGGCTCTTCGTAGTTGTCGTACGAGAGGAAGAGGTACTGCGGGCACGTCTCGGCGTAAGCGGGGATCCCGCGGTCGCGCGCCGCGGTGACCATCTCGAGGGCTTCCGGCGCGGACAGGTGGACGATGTAGATGGGGACTCCGGCGATCTCGGCGAGCGCGATCGCGCGGTGGGTCGCCTCCGCCTCCGCCCGCGCGGGGCGGGTGAGCGCGTGGTATTTGGGCTCCGTCTTGCCCTCCGCGAGCGCCCTCTGGACGAGCACGTCGATCACGCCGCCGTTCTCCGCGTGCATGCAGATCGTGCCGCCGTTCTCGCGCGTGCGAAGGAGGGCCCGGAAGATGGACGCGTCGTCCAGCATGAAGACGCCGGGGTAAGCCATGAAGAGCTTGAACGACGTGACGCCTTCGGCGACGAGCGCGTCCATCTCCTTTTCGACGGCGTCGTTCAGGTCGGTGACGATCATGTGGAACCCGTAGTCGATCGCCGCCTTGCCGTCGGCCTTCGCCCTCCAGGCGTCGAGCGCGTGCCGCAGGGTCTGGCCCCGGTACTGGATCGCGAAGTCCACTACGGAGGTCGTCCCGCCGTGCGCGGCGGCGATCGTGCCGGACTCGAAGTCGTCGGCCGACGTGGTGCCGCCGAAGGGCATGTCGAGGTGGGTGTGCACGTCGATGCCGCCCGGGATGACGTACTTGCCCGAAGCGTCGATGACATGGTCAAGAGAGCTCGGGATCTGACCCCCTTCGGGGATCAGACCCCGGGTCAGATCCCTCCCCGGTGCCAAGACCGCCACGATCTTCTCGTCCTCGATCAGGACGTCGCCGCGATAGAGGTCTGTCGCCGTGACGACCGTCCCGCCGCGGATCAGGGTCTTCAAGTGGCGATCTCGGCCATCGGCAGGTAGGTCTCGGGACGTCGGTCCCGGAAGAACTGCCAGACGCGCCGCACCTCTTCGATCATGTCGAGGTCCATCTCCGCAACCACGAGCTCGTCCTTGTCCTCCGACCCCACCGCAAGGAAGTTCCCGCGCGGGTCTACGAAGTAGGAGGACCCGTAAAACCGACCGAGCTTCCAAGGCTCTTCGGTTCCGACGCGGTTGCTGCAGGCCATGAAGTACCCGTTCGCGACGGCATGCGCGGGCTGCTCGAGCTTCCAGAGGTACTGCGACAGTCCCGCGACCGTCGCGGACGGATTGAAGACGATCTCCGCCCCGTTCAGGCCGAGGAGGCGCGCGCCCTCGGGGAAGTGCCGGTCGTAACAGATGTAGACGCCCACTTTCGCGTAGCGCGTCTGGAAGACCGGGTACCCGAGATTGCCCGGCTTGAAGAAGTACTTCTCCCAGAAGCCGGACGTGTGGGGGATGTGGTTCTTCCGGTACTTGCCGAGGTAGCTGCCGTCGGCGTCGTAGACCGCCGCGGTGTTGTAGTACACGCCCGCGGACTCCCGCTCGTACACGGGAACGACGATTGCCATCTGGTACTTCTTCGCGATGCCGGCCATGCGCTCGGTCGTCGGACCCGGCACCGGCTCCGCCATGTCGTACCAGTGCGGGTCCTGCGACGGGCAGAAGTACGGCCCGTTGAAGATCTCCTGGAGCCCGAGGATCTGGACTCCTCTCTTACCGGCCTCCTCGATCAGGGGGATGTGCCGCGCGATTGCGTCCTCGCGGACCTGGTCGATCGGCACCGAGGGATCGGAGAGCGGCGTCGCGCACTGGATCAAACCGCCGAGAACTATTCGGGGCATCGGTTTACCTCTATCTGTCCGTAGTCATCGTCTGTCATCCCGAGCGAAGCGAGGGATCTGTGTGCCCTTCTGAAAAGGACACCAGATTCCTCGTCGCTCCGCTCCTCGGAATGACACGAAAGGGGCTCCGCTCCTCGGAATGACACGAAAGGGGCTCCGCTCCTCGGAATGACATGAAAGGGGCTTTGCTCCTCGGAATGACAAGGCTCGGGGTCGTAAGGGTCAGAACCATCTCGAGATCACGACCTTTTTGTCCGTGTAGAACTCGTACGCGTCTCTCCCGTGCACCTTCAGGTCGCCGAAGAAGCTGTCCTTCGAGCCGCCGAACGGGAAGTACGCCATCGGCGCGGCGACGCCGATGTTCACGCCGACCATCGATGCGGAGGAGAGCCGCGCGTACTCGCGGGCGGCTTTGCCGCTCGTCGTGAAGATCGACGTCGCGTTCGCGTTCGGATGCGCGTGCATGACCTCGATCGCCTCGTTCAGGTCCTTGACCGGGCTGATCGTCGCGACCGGCCCGAAGATCTCCTCGTGTCCGATCGTCATCGAAGGGCGGACCTCGTCGAACAGCGTCGGCCCGAGAAAGAAGCCCTTCTCCCGCCCCTCCACCTTCACCTTGCGGCCGTCCAGGAGGAGCTTTGCGCCTTCCGCGACCCCCTTTTCGATGTACTCGACCACGCGGTCCCGGTGCCGGGAGCTGATGACCGGGCCCATCTCGACCCCCTTCTCCGTCCCGTCCCCGACCTTGAGCGCGCGGGCGGACTCGACCATGCGGTCGCGCGCCTCCTTGTGGGCCTCTCCGACGGGCACGAGCACGCTTCCGGCGAGACAGCGCTCTCCCGCGCAGCCGTAGAAGGACTCGGTGATGACGTCGATCGAGCGGTCCCAGTCCGCGTCCGGCATCACGACGATGAAGTTCTTGGCGCCGCCCAACGCCTGCACGCGCTTGCCCGAGTGCGTCGCGCGCTGATACACGGCGCGGGCGACCGGAGTCGATCCGACGAAAGAGACCGCGCGGATCTCGGGGTGATCGCAGATCGCTTCCACGACCTCGCGCCCCCCGTTGACGAGGTTGACGACGCCCGGCGGAAAGTCGCACTTCTCGAGCAGACGGAACATGAGGCGCTGCGAGAGCGGCACCTGCTCGGAAGGTTTGACGATGATCGTGTTGCCCGTCCCGACGGCGAACGGGAGGAACCAGAGGGGCACCATCGCCGGGAAGTTGAAGGGCGCGATCGCCGCGACGACACCGACCGGCTGCCGGATGACCTGGCAGTCGATCCCGGAGGCGATGTTCTCGAGGCCGTAACCCATCATGAGGGACGGGCTCCCGCAGGCGACCTCGACGCACTCGATGCCGCGCCGGACACTCCCTCGCGATTCGTCGATCGTCTTGCCGTGCTCGGTCGTGACCGTTCGCGCGATCTCCTCGAAGTTCTCCTCGAGGAGCTGCTTGAAGCGGAAGAGCGACCGCGCGCGGGCGACCGCGGGCGTGTCGCGCCAGGCGGGGAACGCCTTCTTGGCCGCGATGACGGCGGCGTCGAGGTCGGTCGCCGTCGAGAGGGGCGTCCTCGCGATCACTTCTCCGCGCGCCGGGTTGTAGACGTCGAGGAACTCGCGCGTCGTGGACTCGACCCACTTCCCGCCGACGAAGTTGCGCAGAACCTCCGGGCGCTCTCCGGAGCTGCCCGCTCCGGCCTCCCTGTCGGCCACAACCGCGGAATCGGTCATGAGGACCTCCGTTCGAGGAAAACGCAAATAGTACCTCCGCTCGAAGGCGTCGCAAGGCGCTCAGGGCTCGCGCCTTCCGCGCCCTGGATCGTCGCATCCTCCCGCGACCCGGGCAGAAACGGCGGGGACCCTGTGTTACGCTCTATCAGTTCTCGTTCCGCTCGCTTTTGCCAGACCAGTTCTGACGAATTCCGAACGAAAGGCAAACGGGAAGGCGCGGGCGCGCGCGGCGGCGCTCGCGTCCGGGCAACGCCGGCAGCTGCTGGCCCGACCGGCAGGAGGAATTCGACATGAAACTGTACGTTGGCAACCTTTCCTATTCGACTACCGAAGACGACCTTCGCCAGCTCTTCGGGGGCTACGGGTCCCCCGATTCCGTCGCGGTCATCTCCGACCGCGCAACCGGCCGGTCCAAGGGCTTCGGGTTCGTCGAGTTTTCCAACGACGAAGAGGCGAAAGCGGCGATGTCCGCGCTGAACGGCCGCGAGATCGACGGCCGCGCGCTGACCGTGTCGGAGGCTCGGCCGCGCAGCGAACCGAGCGGCAATCGTGGCGGCGGCGGTGGTGGTCGGGGCGGACGGTACTAGAGACGGTCGAGGGCGGGATCTCCCGGCCCTCGTGTCTCTTTCTCGAGAACGGAGATCGAATGGTCACCTGCACGGTCCGGATCCAGCCTTCGGATGAGCGGTCTTTCGGGTACAAGGCGACGTTTTCGCGCGCCGGCGCCGGCGTGGCCCGCGCCGCGGAGCGGCCGGTGGCTGACCCTCGTTATCTTTACGGCCAGGGAGATCTCGCGGTGTTCCTCGAGGATCTGGGCGCGTCCGCGCCGCGCATTGGCAGTCTGCTCGACGAGCTCGACGGCGGTCCGAGCGCCGAGATCCGCGTCGACATCGAAGACGAGGCACTGAACAACCTTCGGAACGAAAGGTCTCAAGTACTGTGAGTGAAGCTGTCAGCGAGGTCGCGGTGGATCGGCCGAAGGACTGGACGAACATTCTCTTCCTGTCCCTGACTCCTCTCGTCGGGGTTTTCGGAACCCTCGCGTACGCCTTGAAGTTCGGCGTCACCTGGTGGGAGCCGGTCTTGTTTCTCGTCTCGTACCTCGTCGTCGGTCTGTCGGTGACCGCCGGGTATCACCGCCTCTACGCTCACAAGGGATACGAGGCTCACCCGCTCGTT
>DASRPJ010000305.1:0-9876 GCA_035646435.1 Thermoanaerobaculia bacterium
GAGTCCGCGCGCTCGACGACGGCGACCGATCGCGAGGAGCCCGCGTCGACGAGCCGATTCCTCGGCGGCCTCGCGCTCGCGTTCTAGGCCGGTCGTTTTCCGCTTCTTCCCCTCCCGCAAGACCGGCCCCGCGCCTCGAGCAGGGACTTCGCAGGTGCGGTCCTGCTTTGAAACCAGGACACCGCCACTCCGGACATCCAAAATAATTTTGGACTATATTCAACGCATTGGATAAGCCGCTCGCCGCCGGAGTCGCACGTCGGAGGCAAGACTACTGGTTTCAACGAGTTGGGTTTCCTTTCCAGAAATCCGAGCGTGGCATTCGCATTGCTGAATCGCGGTAACGTGCCCCGCAGTTTACGGATCCTTCTTCTCACCGTCGGCATCGCCCTGACCGCTGCGGTCACGGCGCTCGCTTTCCTTTCCTTCACCCGCAAGGTGGCCACTTTCCGGACCGCGGGTTTCGTGTCCGAGCGCGCCGGCGACGCGCTCCTCGTCCGTTCCGTCCTGCCGGGCGGCTCCGCGGCGAACGCCGGGGTGCGGCCGGGAGACCGCATCGTTCTTGCGGACGGACGCACGGCCGCCTCTCTCGCGTGGCCGGAAAAGGAGCTCGCCCGGAGCCCGTTCCCGCACCGGATCGTCGTCATTTCCGGCGGAGGCATCAACGCCCTCACGCTCGGCGAGCCGGTGGTTCGCCCGGACTACACGTACCTCTTCCTCTCGTTCGTCGGGCTTCTCTACCTCGTCATCGGCCTCTTCACGGTGGCGCGCGAGCGCGCTCCGGCCTCGCGGGTCTTCTGGGCGCTGTGCCTTTCGTCGTTCGCCATCTACGTGATCACGCCGGCCGGTCCCCCCGACGCGATCTGGCGCCTGTCGTGGCTGGCGGAGGACGTCTTCCGCGCGCTCCTGCCGGCGCTCCTCCTCCACCTCTTCCTGATCTTCCCGCGCCCCGTGCGGTCGCGGCGGTTCGTGGCGCTGCTCTACGTCCCGGCCGCGGCTTACCTCGCGGCGCAGGTCGCGGTCCTCTCGCTCGACACGGCGCGCGCGGCTCCGATGGCCGAGCTTGCGACGCGGTTCTGGTTCCTCTATTTCGCGGTGTACGCGGCGGCGGTCGTCTGGCGGCTGTCGAAGCTCGTGCACGGGCGCGAAGCGCCGGACGCGGAGAAACAGGCGCGCTGGGTGGCGCTCGGCGTCACGGTTGGGCTCGCGCCATTCGTCATCCTTTCGGCGCTTCCGCGCGTCCTCGGATTCGCCTCGCCTCTCCTCTCGACGGTCGCGGTCATTCCTCTCGTCTTCATTCCGCTCGCTTTCGCGTGGGCGATTCTGAAGTGGCGGCTGTGGGACGTCGAGATCTACGTCCGCGAGGCAATCGGCGCGATGGGAGCGGTGCTCCTCGGCGGCATGACTTTCGTGATCCTGAACGCGCTGCTCGACCGCGCGCTCGTCGGGATGGCGGAGGCGGGCAAGAACGTCATCGCGTTCGCGTCCGGAATCGTTCTCGCGTCGCTCCTCGTCCCCGTCAAGCGGCGGCTGACGGACGCGCTCGAGAAGATCCAGTACCGGGAGACCTTCCGCGCGCGGAAGGCGCTGCTCGACGTCGCCCGCGACTTCTCGACCCCCCGACCGAAAGAGGAGCTCGTCCACTCGATCGTCCACCGCGTCGAAGAGGGTCTCCACGTCGTGCCCTGCTCCCTGTTCCTGCTGGAAAACGGCGACCGGGAGACGCCGGAGGGCGCGCTTCTCGCGGCTCGCCTCGAAGGGGAGGACGTGTGGAAGCTCCGCGCGTCCGCCTTCGGAGACGAAGGTCACGCGGCGGCGCAGCACCTCCACGCGATGGGCTACCGCACGTTTTTCGCGATGCGCTCCGGAGGAAAGCTCGCGGGCGCGCTCGGCGTCGGTCACAAGGACGGACGCGTCCCGCTCTCGTCGGAGGACGAGGGTCTGCTCGCCGCGGTGATGGCGCAGGCGGGGCTCGCTTACGAGAACGCCCGCCTCTACGGCGCTCTCGCCGACCGCCTCGAGGAGATCCGCGCTCTCCAGCAGTATCAGGAAAGCGTCATCCGGTCTTCTTCGTCCGGGATCGTCGTCCTGGACGGCCGCGACCGCGTTCATTCGACGAACCCCGCCTTCGCGCAGCTCGTCGGAAAGGACGAGGCGGAGCTCTCCGGCCTCGCGTTTTCGGACGTCCTTCCGAACGTGGAGCTCGGACCGGCGCCCGTCGGAGACGAGGAGAAGACGTCGGAGATGCGCTTCGTCGGCTTCGACGGCGTCGAGCGTGACCTGCGCGTGTCCGTCTCGCTCCTCCAAGGAGAGCCGGACCGCAAGGTGGTCCTCGTCGACGACGTCACCGACCGCCTGAAGATGGAGCGGGCGCTCGCCGAGCGGGAGCGGCTGGCGTCGCTCGGCATCCTCGCTGCGGGAGTCGCGCACGAAGTCAACACGCCGATCGCCGGCCTCTCCTCCTACGCGCAGCTGCTGCTCTCGGAGACACCGCCCGGCGACCCGCGATACGCCATCCTGAAGAAGATGGAGCGCCAGACGTTTCGCGCGGCGCATCTCGTGAACAACCTTCTCGAGTTCGCCCGCCCGAGGTCGCGCGCGAAGACTCGCACCGACCTGTACGTCGTTCTCGCGAACGCCGCCGAGTCCGTCGAGACTTCGTTCGGGAAGCGGCGGCTGACGATCGCGGGAAACGGCGAGGGGCGGGTCGAGGTCTTCGGCGACGCCCGTGAGCTCGAGCAGGTGTTCGTCAACCTCCTCACGAACGCCCGCGACGCCTCGCCGGACGGTGAGTCGGTCTCGTGCGAGATCGAGCGCGACGGCGCCCTCGCCCGGGTGCTGATTTCCGACCGCGGGGCGGGCGTTTCCGCCGAAGCGGATGCACGGCTCTTCCAACCCTTCTTCACGACGAAGAAGTCGGGCGGGATGGGCCTCGGCCTGGCGATCTCCCGCGACATCGTCGAGAGACACGGCGGCGAGATCGGCCTCTCTCCCCGCGAGGGGGGAGGAACCGTCGCGTGGGTGAGCCTACCCATCGCGCCGGCCGAGCGGCCTCCGAAAGTGGGGCGGCCCTCGTGAGCCGCGGGCTGCGGATTCTCGTCGTCGACGACGAGGAGGTCATCCGCGACGTCCTCTCCACGCTGCTCGAACGGGAGGGTTACGAAGTCACGGTCGCGGCCACCGCCGGAGAGGCGCTCTCGCTGTTCGAGACCGAGCCTTCCGACGTCATCCTGCTCGACCTCATGCTCCCCGACCGCCCCGGGCTCGAGCTCATGCGCGAGATCCGGCGGCAGGATCCGGACGCGGTGGTCGTCATCGTGACCGCCTACTCGTCCATCGAGGGCGCGATCCAGGCGATGCGGGAGGGCGCCTTCCACTACATCCCGAAGCCGTTCCAGAACCAGGAGGTCCTCCTCACGGTGCGGAAAGGCTCCGAGGCCCGCCGGCTCACGGAGGAGAACCGGCGGCTGAAGGAGGAGCTCTCGAAGCGCTACGGCCTCGGCCGGATCGTCGGCAAGTCCGAACCGATGCGCAAGGTCTTCGACCTCGTCCGGCTGGCGGGTCCGTCCAAGTCCACGATCCTGGTCGAGGGCGAGAGCGGCACCGGCAAGGAGCTCGTCGCTCGGGCGATCCACACGCACTCGCCGCGCTCCGGCGCGCCGTTCGTGACGGTGAACTCCGGCTCGATGCCTCCAGATCTCCTCGAGTCGAACCTCTTCGGGCACGTCCGCGGATCGTTCACCGGAGCCGTCGCCAACAAGAAGGGGCTCTTCGAGGTCGCGGAGGGCGGTTCGATCTTCCTGGACGAGATCGGGACGGTCGGGCTCGAAACGCAGGCGAAGCTCCTGCGGGTCATCCAGGAAAAAGAGTTCATGCGGCTCGGCAGCGTCGAGACCCAGAAGGCGGACGTGCGGATCATCGCCGCGACGAACGTCGACCTGAAGAAGATGGTGGGGGAAGGACGCTTCCGCGAAGACCTCTACTACCGCCTCTGCGTCATCACCATTCCGCTTCCGCCCCTTCGGGATCGCCGCGAGGACATCCCGCTCCTCGCCGATCACTTCGTGCGCCTCTACGCCTCCGAGAACGACAAGCCGATCTCCGGTGTCGAGCCGGAGGCGATGAAGGCGCTTCTCGACTACGACTGGCCGGGCAACGTTCGGGAGCTCGAGAACGCGATCGAGCGAGCGGTCGTCCTCTGCTCGCGCGGATCGATCGGGCTCGACCTGCTGCCGGAGACGGTCATGCAGCCGGGACGGGGCGAGGTCCTCGTCCGCCTCCCGGAGAACGGCGCGACCTACCGCGACCTGATCGAAGAGTACGAAAGACGCCTCATCCGCACCGCCCTCCGGCGCACCGGCGGCGTGCAGAAGCGGGCCGCCGAGCTTTTGAAACTGAAACCCACGACGCTCCACGAGATCATCAAGAGACTCGAGATCCGCGACTCCTAGTCCGCGCCCCGACCCGCCTCGGCTAGAATCCGCGCCCCGAGGAACGCCTTGAGAAGAACCCTTTCGGTCTCGCTCTGCGCCTTCGCTCTCGCGTTCGCCGCGGCGGCGGAGGACCCCCTTTTCTCGCCCATCGGCATCCCCTCGGGCTACTCGAGCGGCGCGCTCGACCCACGCGTGCCGACCCCCGAGAAGGTGCTCGGTTTCCGCATTGGCGATCGTTTCGTGACGCACGCCGAGGTCGGGACGTACCTGCGGGCCGTCGCGGCGGCCGCGCCGGAGCGCGTGCGGGTCGAGACCTACGGACGGACTCCCGAGGGCCGGGAGCTCCTTCTCGCCGTCGTCACGTCGCCCGAGAACCACGCGCGGTTCGAGGAGCACTCGGAGAGGATCCGGTCGATCTTCTCGCCTTCGTCCGCAAAGCCCGCGGCGCCTCCGCCGGGACTTCCGCTCTTCGTGTGGTTTTCCTACGGCGTCCACGGCGACGAAGCCTCGAGTCCCGACGCGGCGATCGCCACGCTGTACCACCTCGCCGCTTCGCGCGACGCGGAGACCGCGGAGAGGCTTCGGCGCGTCGTCCTGACGATCGATCCGATGGTCAACCCCGACGGCCGCATGCGCTACCTCTCGTGGCTGTCCACCGCCGTGACCGGCGCGCCCGACCCGAACCCCGACGCGCGCGAGCACCACCCGGCGTGGCCCCGCGGGCGAACGAACCACTTCGGCTTCGACCTGAACCGCGACTGGGCGTGGGTGACCCAGGTGGAAACGCAGGCCCGGATCGCGCGATACCGGAAGACTCCTCCGCAGGTCCACGTGGACTTTCACGAGATGAGCTCGGAGAGCTCGTACTTCTTCCCCCCGGCCGCCGAGCCGCTCCACGCGGGGTTGCACGCCGACTCGATCCGATGGCTGGGCACCTTCGGACGCGCCAACGCGGCCGTCTTCGACGAGCGCGGCTGGACGTATTTCGTGAGGGAAACTTTCGACCTTTTCTATCCGGGTTACGGCGACTCCTGGCCGTTCTTCAACGGCGCCATCGGCATGACGTACGAAATGGCCGGCGGCCCCGCGGGAGGACTCGCTTACCGCCGCCGGGACGGCTCCGTCCTCACGCTGAAGGAACGGGCGCTCAAACACTTCTCGACGGGGTTGTCGACGCTCGCGACGGCGTCCGCCCATCGCGACGAGATCCTTCTCGACTTCGCCGCCGCCCGCTCCGCATCCCTGCGCGCCCCCGCGCGCCGCTACGTCGTTTCCGGGAAATCCGACGCGTACCGGCTGCGCCTCTTCGCCGAGACGCTGCGCGCGCAGGGAATCCGAGTGAAGCGGGCCGACGGCGACGGCACCCTCGTCATCGAATCCGCGCAGCCTTCGGGTGCGCTCGCTGCGGCCCTGCTCGACGAGAGAGCGGAGATGCCGGAGTCTTTCATCGAAAAGGAGCGAGCCAAGTTCCTGCGGCGCGAGGAGGACGGCTTCTACGACGTGACCGCCTGGTCGCTGCCCACCGCTTTCGGCCTCGAGGCCTCCCGTGTCGCGGGCCGGGCGCCGGCGGCATCCGAGGAAGCGAAGCCCCGGCCCGGCCGGGTGGAGCGTCCTGGCGGCCGCCTGGGGTTTCTCGTCCGCGCCCCCGGGCTCGGCGCATTTCCGATCCTCGCCCGGTGCGCCGAGAAGCGAGTCCCCGCCTCGGTCGGGGCCAAGAGCTTCCGCGTCTCGGGCGAGACCTACCCGGTCGGTTCGCTCTTCCTGCGCCGCGATGGCGCGCCGCCCGACCTCGACTCGATCGTCGCCGAGCTCGCCCGATCGACCGGCGTCGACTTCCTCGGAGTCGACTCCGCCTGGACGGAAGAGGGCGTCGCGCTCGGGTCGTCGAGCTTCGTGCCGTGGAAGCCGGCCCGCGTCGGCCTGCTCATGGGCCCGGGCGTCGATCGGTCCTCTTCCGGGTGGGCCCTCGACGCCTTCCACCGCGTCTTCCGCTACCCGGTGTCGGTGCTGGACGTCGACGACTTCGGCGACGCGGAGCTCGCCCGCTACGAGACGCTCATCGTGCCGGAGGCGTCTTCGCGCGTCACGTCCTCTCTCGCGAAGGGGAGCGCGGAGGCGCTCCGCGCGTGGGTGAAGGGAGGAGGCGTGCTCGTCGGGATCGGGGCGGGCGCGGGCCTCCTGCGCGAGAAGGACATTGGGCTCTCGAAGGCGGCGGAGTGGAAGCCGCCCCGCGAACGGGACTCGGAAAAGGATTCCGAGGAGGACGCCCCTCCGGCCGACGCGAAAAAGAAGGAGGACGAGCCCGATTCCGCCGAGACCGCCGACGCGGACCTCCCGAACCGCCGCATCCCCATCCCGGGCGCGATCTTCCGGACTCGTGCGCGGCCGGAGCACTTCCTGCTCTTCGGCAGCGTCGACAGACCCCGCGTGCTGCTCGCGACCGATGCGCCCCTCGTCCCGCCGGACGACCCGTTCGAGACCGTCATCTCGATCGAGCGCGACAAGCCCCTCGCCTCCGGGCACGCGTGGCCGGAGGGCGTGGCGCGGATGGCGGGCTCGCCCTACCTGATCGCCGAGGCGGCGGGAAAGGGGTGGGCGATCACGTTCGCGGACGACCCGAACTTCCGCGGTTTCTGGCTGGGGACGTCGCTCCTCTTCGGCAACGCCGCGATCCTCGCGCCGTCGTTCACGCCTTAAGAGCGGCCTCGGTCGCCGGATGGTCGGGGGGGACCGCTCCGGCCCCCCCGCACCGCGCTCATCAGCCCCGTCGTACGAGGAAGTAGCCGGTCCCCGCGATTCCGATCCCGAGGAGGGCGAGCAGCGGCCACGACAGCATCGGGACGTTTGCCGGCGGCGGACCGCCGGGTGCGGTCGGAACCGCCGTCGGAGGCACCAGGGTTGGCGTTCGCGTGGCCGTCGGCGCCGGCCCGGTCGGCGTCGGAGTCGGCGTCACGCCGAGCGCAACGCACTCCCCCGCCTGGCATTCGAAGGATCCGATCTCGCACGCCGCTCCCTGCGGCCGGGCCACCCCGCGCTGATCGGTTCCGGGCGGCGGACAGCCCGGCCCGCCGGCGTTGATCGCCGGGCTGCCTGCGAGAAGCGCGTGGGTCTGCGTCGGCCCGCCGTTCGCGGCGAGAGGGGCAACCTGGGGGTTCGTGCTCGGAAGGTCCCCGGCGGCGACGAGATTGCACGTTGCGTCGCTCGAGAGGTTGTTTCCGAGGGACGAGATCACTCCGCCGCAGTTCCCGCCGACGCTGTTCGCGACGATGCTTCGAAGGAGCGTGATCGGCGAATCGAGGCGGTTGTTGAAAACCCCTCCCCCCTGCGGCGCGGAGTTGCCGATCACCGTGACGTTCGTCAGCGTCACCGCTCCACTCGAGCCCCTGTAGACCCCGCCGCCTTCGCCGGTTTTCGGATCGGTGGAGCTATTGCCCGAGATGGTGCTGTTGGTGATCGTCAAAGCGCCGTTGGAGTTGTTCGCGATCCCTCCGCCCGGCCCGTCGGAGGTGTTGCCCGAGATCGTGCTCTCGATGATCGTCATCGGTCCGCTCGAGTTGTTCAAGATCCCGCCGCCGCCCGGGGAGTCGTCCGTAGCCGTGTTGCCGGACACGGTGGTGTCGGTGATCGTCATGGATCCACCGCTGTTGTTGTTGATGCCGCCGCCGTTCTGCGCGGTGTTGCCCGTGATCGCGCTCTCAGTGATGGTCATCGTGCCGGTCGAGTTGTTGTTGATCCCGCCGCCGCCGAACCCCTGCGCGGTGTTGTTGGAGACGATGACCTCATCGAGAGTCACGGTGCCGCCCACGTTGTTGTTGATCCCGCCCCCGAAGCTGGTCGCCGTGTTCCCGCTCACCGTGCTGTTGGTGATGATGATCGTGCCGGTCGAGTTGTTGTTGATGCCGCCACCGAAGCTTCCCTGGTTGTTGAGGATCGCGCTCTGGTTGATCGTCACGGTCGCCGTGCTGTCGTTCTCGATCCCGCCGCCGAAGCCGCCGAGACCGTTCCGGACGGTGAGACCGAAAAAGGTCACCGCTCCGGCGCCCACGACCTCGAAGACCCGGATCGCGTTGTTCCCGTCGACGAACGTCGTCGCGGCCCCGGCGCCGTTGATCGTGAGACCGCCGGCCGCGATGTCCAGGTCCCCGGTGGCCGACGCGTCCTCGCCGGTATCCCCCGCGATCGTCAGGACGTAGTTTCCGGCCGGCAGCGTGATCGTGTCCGGCCCCGCCAGCGCGTTGGCCGCGATGATCGCTTCGCGCAGGGAGCAGTCGGCGTTGCAGACACCGTCGGCCGTATCGGCCGTCTTGGTGACCACGAAGGTGAGCGCCTCGGCCGCACTACTCGAAAGCGAGAACGCGAGGAGCGCGGCGGTCAGGATGAGGCGCGAGCCTCGGCGGGAAAACCACTTCATTACGATTCCTCCTTCGGCAACTCGAAAAGAAACGGGAGACGAATCCTTCCGAGGATACTAACGGAACGGACCGCCGTCCCGCATTCTTTTCCGCATCCCGGCGACGGCGCGGCGCACCTCGGCGGCGCCCGGCTTGATCCCACCGACCGTCTCGTCGCCCGCGCGGTAACGAACGACTCCGTCGACGATCGTCGCCGCCACGTTTTCGCGCCCCATCGAGTACACGATCGAGCCGTAGGGCTCGGACGACCAGTCGTCCGGAAGGGACCACCCACGGTCCGGGTCGAGGACGACGAGGTCCGCTCTCGCGCCGGGGACGAAGCCCTCCGGTCCTTCGAGCCCGAGCGCCGCGGCCCCCTCCCAGGTCGCCATCCGCAGCACCTCGAACGAGGAGAGCGGACCGGCGTCGGGACGTGTTCGAGGCAGGAGCGCCGCCAGCCACATCTCGCGGAACGGATCGAGCCGGTCGTTGCACGCCGCGCCGTCGGAGCCGAGCGCGACCCGGACGCCGGCGCGCCGCATCTCGGGCACGGGACAGACTCCGGACGCGAGCTTGAGGTTGGAAGAGGGACAGTGCGCGACGGTCGTTCCGCGCTCCGCGAGGAGGCGGAAATCGCTCCCTTCCGTGTGAACGGCGTGCGCGACGCAGGTGCGGGGAGAGAGGAGGCCGACCGAGTCGAGATACTCGACGTTCGGAAGCCCCGTCCGCTTCTCCACGAGCGCACACTCGCTCACGTTCTCGCTCGCATGGGTGTGGATGACGAGGTCCTGGTCGCGCGCGAGCTCGGCGGCGGCCCGAAGGAGCCCCTCCGTGCAGGACACGGCGAAACGGGGTTGGACGGCGACCCGGAGCCGGCCGTTCTCCCGGCCGTGCCACGTCGTGCGGAGCCGATCCGTCTCCGCGAGCCCCTCGGCGGCCGACGCGCGGAGGTAGGCGGGGGTCGTCTCCGGGTCGTCCATCAGGACGTTCCCGCCGACGTACCGGATCCCGCTCGCCGCGGCCGCCTCGAAGAGGGCGTCGGCGTGGCGCAC
>DASRPJ010000306.1:0-2075 GCA_035646435.1 Thermoanaerobaculia bacterium
AGCCGGCGACGAAGCCGTGAAAGTCTCCGAAGGCGCGCTTCGCCCAGGTGTAAAGGCCGCCCTCCTGAGGGAACGCGGAGGAGAGCGCGGTGACGCAGAGCGCCTGGGGGACGAAGAAGAAGAGGCCGGCGGCGATCCACAGGGTCAGCGACGCCGGCCCGGTGGCCGCGGCGAACGCGATCCAGCGCGGCGAGAGGATTGCCGCGACGTACATGAAGACGAGGTCGCGCGAAACGAGCTGGCGCTTGAGCTCCGCCACGACGCCGATCATAGAGAATCCGGGTCCATGAACCTCAAGGGCGCCGCGCCGGAGAAGTTCGGCGCGGTGAAGACGTTCTTCTACCGTATCTGGGCAGAGCCGTCGGTCGATCCGATGCACCGCCGGATCGCGGCGGACGTGCCCATCGATCACGGCAGGCTCCTCGACCTCGGCTGCGGCGGCGGAAAGCTCGCACACTTGATCGCAGCGGCGCGGCCGGGCGTCCATGTCGTGGGGCTCGACTCTTCCGAGCCGATGATCCAGACGGCGCGCAAGCGCTGGGTCCTGCCGAACCTCGAGTTCCGCGTGGGCACACTCGAGACGTCCGGCGCGACGGCGGAGTTCGATCTCGCGCTCACGGTCCTCTCGTTTCATCATTGGGAGCAACCGGACGAGACGCTGGCGGCTGTTCATCGCGCCCTCGTTCCCGGAGGACGTCTGTGGATCTACGAGATGGATCCGGACGCGCCCGCAGAGGCGATCCGCGCGGATCGCGCGCCGCTCTGGGGTTTCTTCCGGATCCCCCTCGGGATGCAGAGGCGAATGGCGCGCGATCACGGCTTCACGGCCGCGGAGATCGACGCGGTCGTGCGGCCGGTGGTGGAGGAGAGCCCCTTCCGCGTCCTGCGGACGACTCGCGTGGGTTCGACCGTCCGCCTGGAACTCACCCGATGAAGGGGGTCAGGTCTCCATTTACCACTATGCGCTCTAAAAGCCTGAAAAAGAGTGACTTGGCGGTTTCTTAAATTCTCCGTCTTAAGAAAACCCGTAACATGAATGAATTCAATAGCCTGCGGCCCAAAGTGGTAAGTGGAGACCTGACCCCATGAACCTCGTCGCGGCCATTGGGAGGACGCCGCTCCTCGAGCTCGAGCGGATGGCGGCGCGCGTGCCGGGGCTCCGGCTGTTCGCCAAGGCGGAGCACCTGAACCCGGGCGGAAGCGTGAAGGACCGACCGGCGCGCGCGATGATCCTGGACGGGATCGAGCGGGGGCTGCTCACGCCCGCCAGGAGGATTCTCGACGCGACGTCGGGGAACACGGGGATCGCGGACGCGATGATCGGCCGCGCGCTCGGCTTCGGCGTCACCCTTTGCGTGCCGGCCAACGCGTCGCCGGAACGGCGCGCGATCCTGGCGGCCTACGGCGCCGAGCTCGTTTTCACCGATCCGCTCGAGGGGACCGACGGCGCGATCCGCAGGGCGCGCGCCGTCGCGGCCGCACGGCCGGAGCTCTATTTCTACGCGGACCAGTACTCCAACCCCGCGAACTGGCGCGCGCACTTCGAAACGACGGGCCCGGAGATCCACGAGCAGACGGGCGGGCGCCTGACGCACTTCGTCGCGGGTCTCGGCACCTCCGGCACCTTCGTCGGCGTGACGAGGTACTTGAAGGAAGCGCTTCCCGCCGTCCGGTGCATTTCGGTCGAGCCGGACGGCCCGCTCCACGGCCTCGAGGGGATGAAGCACATGGCAACCGCGATCGTCCCCCCCATCTACGACCCGGACCTCGCCGACGCGACCCTCACGATGGCGACCGAGGAGGCGTACGAGACGTGCCGCCGCCTCGCGCGGGAAGAGGGCGTCTTCGTGGGACCGTCCGCGGGCGCGAACGTGGCCGCGGCGCTCCGGGTGGCGAGCGAGCTCGGCGGCGCGCCGGCGACCGTCGTGACCGTCCTCCCCGACGGCGGGACCCGGTACCTTTCGGAAGAGTTCTGGGGAAAGGCGTGATCGAGATTCCGGTCCCGGTCATGGATGAGATCCGCAAGCACGGCCGCGAGGCGTACCCGGAGGAGTGCTGCGGCGCGCTTCTCGGGC
>DASRPJ010000307.1:0-3318 GCA_035646435.1 Thermoanaerobaculia bacterium
CGTCGATGCGGGGAGGCAGAGGGTCCCACGTGGGCCAGTCGGCGACTTCGACCTCGACTAGTCCCCAGGGAACCCCTCCCGAGGAGATCGTCGCCACGCGGCGCAGGATCGCGACCCGGTGGCGATCGATCCGGGCTTCCGTCGGTCTCGCGTCGGAGGCGCCGGCTTCCGTTTCCGGGATGAGGGAGAAACGGCTTCGGCGCGCGCCGGCGGCGTCGAAGACCTCGTAAGTCATGAGCGGGGGCTGACCGGCCCCTTCTTCGCCCTCCCGCCACAGGCGGTAGGCGAGGTCGGAGAGGTCCGTGACCGCGAGCGGCGCGGGCAGCTCGCGCGCGAGGTCGATCCGCGAGAGCCGGGAGGCGGCGCGCTCGGCGGCGAGGACGGCGCCCGCCGAGACCCGCTGCGGCTCGGGAAGCCGGATCGCGTGCGCAACCCGGTACGCTTCCCGCGCGCGGTCCTGCTCGCGGAGAGGCGCCGCGGCGAGCACGACGAGCAGCGTCGCGCCGAGGACGAGGCGCGGCTCGCCGAAGCC
The DNA here is from genome assembly GCA_035646435.1 of Thermoanaerobaculia bacterium. GTDB lineage: Bacteria > Acidobacteriota > Thermoanaerobaculia > UBA5066 > Gp7-AA6 > Gp7-AA6. Next base: position 533 of record DASRPJ010000307.1, read on the forward strand.
TTCGCGCCCCCGCGCTTCGCCGACAGCCCGGCACCAGAGCTCGAAGGCGACGGCGGCGGCGGCGAAGACGGCGACGCGATACAGGGGGGACGGCGAGACGGCGGCAAGACTGGAGACGAGGGCGGCCGCGGAGAAGAGCGCCGCGGCGGTCGTCCAGGCCCGACCGCGCCCCGCGGACTCCCGCCGGACCGCCGCGAGCGACAGCCCGGAGAAAAAGAGGGCGGCGAGCCCGGCGACGCGGGGCACCGCGACGAGCGACTCGGCGAGCCGAGCGCCGAGATCCGGCGTCTCGAGCCGGCCCGCGGAAAAGAGAGCGAGGGCGAGGAGGCCGTAGCCGGCGAGGGCCCTGCCCGCGCTTTCGCCGCCGAAGCTCCCGCCCGTGAGAGGCGGAAACGCGAGTGGAAGGGCCGCCCAGCCGATCGCGAGGGCGATCAAGGCGCCGGCTTCGAGGGGCGGCGATGCGCCGTATCGCGCCTCGGTCGCGAGGAACGCGACCGCGAGCGCCACCGCGACGCGCAACGGGTCTCTCACGCGGCCGGCGGTGAGCGCGGCGATCGCCAGAAGGAGGGCGAAAGCGACGTCCCGCGCGGCGGGCGAAGAGGGCGAGACGCCGCTCCTCCGCGCGGCGACGAGGGCGTCCCCGGCCGAGTCGGCCAGCAGAGCGGAAGTTCCCTGCGCCGCCGGCTGCCACGGCTCGGAGCGGCCGGCGAGACCGAGCGACCGCGCGAAGTCGGGGGCCTCGACGGGGAACGATCGCGACGCGTAGACGAGCCCGGAGAAACCCCCCTCGCCGACCGGCTTGCGCCAGACGACGACGAGCCGCGCCGCGGACCACCGCACCGCGAGTCCGTCCTTCGAGAACGCGAGCCCGTCGAGGGAAGGCGGGTCGCCCCACCAGGCGTGCACGGCGCCGGCGGGATCGGTGAGAGCGAGCCCCGTTGCCGCGGGGGCGCCCGCGAGCGCCTGACCGGCGGCGTTGAAGAGCGCGAGCCGATTCACGGCGATGCCGCCGCCCTCGAGCGATCGGACGACCTCGCGCTGAGACTGGAAGTTCGAGCTCCGCCGGCCGAGATCGCGGACCGCGGCCGAGAAGGCGGCCGTGAGCTCCGCCGGAGGCGCGCCGTCACCGGCCCCCGACGAAGGAAGCGCGATCCGGCCGTGGAGGTAGAGGAGGAAGGGGGCCGCGGCGAGGGCCGCGGCGAGCGGGACGCGCAGCCGACGGATCACCGGAAGAGCGGGAGATCCACTCCGCGCTCGCGCGCGGCCGCGATCGCCTCCGGGTATCCGGCGTCGGCGTGCCGCATCACTCCGGTGCCCGGATCGGCCGTCAGCACCCGTTCCAGGCGCCGCTCGGCGCCGTCGGTTCCATCCGCGACGACCACCATCCCGGCGTGGATCGAGTTCCCGATCCCGACCCCGCCGCCGTGGTGAACGGAGACCCACGTCGCGCCGCACGCCGTGTTCAAAAGCGCGTTGAGGATCGGCCAGTCCGCGATCGCGTCGGATCCGTCGCGCATCCCCTCCGTCTCGCGGTTCGGCGACGCGACCGACCCGGCGTCCAGGTGATCGCGCCCGATGACGATCGGCGCGCGAACCTCGCCGCGGCGAACGAGGTCGTTGAAGACGCGTCCGGCCTTCGCGCGCTCCCCGTAGCCGAGCCAGCAGATCCGCGCCGGCAGCCCCTGGAAGGCGACGCGCCGGGCGGCGAGAGTGAGCCACCGCGCGAGGGCGGCGTTTCGCGGAAAGAGCTGCAGGAGCGCGCGGTCCGTCGCCTCGATGTCGCGCGGGTCGCCGGAGAGCGCGGCCCAGCGGAAGGGACCCTTCCCCTCGCAGAAGAGCGGGCGGATGTAGAGGGGAACGAAGCCTTCGACGTCGAAGGCGTTCTCGACGCCGGCCCTCTTCGCCTGGCCGCGCAGGTTGTTTCCGTAGTCGAACACCACCGCGCCGCGGCGCTTGAGCTCCAGAAGGGCGCGCACGTGAGCGGCCATCGTCTCGTAGGAACGCCGCACGTAGAGGTCGGGGTCGCGCCGCCGGAGGTCGTCGGGGTCCTCGTCCGGCTCGACCGTCGGGACGTAGCCGTCGAGCTCGTCGTGCGCGGAGGTCTGGTCCGTCACCAGATCGGGGACGACCCCGCGCGCGAGCAGCCGTTCGAGCAGGTCGACCGCGTTCGCGAGGACTCCGATCGACACCGCCTCGCGCCGATCCTTCGCCCCGAGCGCCCGGTCGATCGCGCGGTCGAGCGAGTCCTCGCGGTGGTCGAGGTAGCGCGTGGCGAGCCGCCGGTCGATGCGCCGCCCGTCGACCTCGGCGACGAGCGCGGTCGCCCCGTTCATCGTCGCGGCGAGCGGCTGCGCGCCTCCCATGCCGCCGAGGCCCGCCGTCACCACGAGCCGCCCGGCGAAGTCGCCGCCGAACTCCTTCTCGGCGGCCGCCGCGAACGTCTCGAACGTCCCCTGGAGGATCCCCTGGGTGCCGATGTAGATCCAGGATCCCGCCGTCATCTGCCCGTACATGGTCAGGCCCGCGGCCTCGAGCCGGCGGAACTCGTCCCCCGTCGCCCACGCCGGGACGAGGAGCGAGTTCGCAATGAGCACCCGCGGCGCGTCCTCGTGCGTCTCGAACACCCCGACCGGTTTTCCGGATTGCACTAGGAGCGTCTCCCGCGCGGAGAGCCGCTTCAGGGTCCCGACGATCGCGTCGAAGCACTCCCAGTTGCGCGCGGCCTTGCCCGTGCCGCCGTACACGATGAGTTCGTCCGGCTTCTCGGCGACTTCCGGGTCGAGGTT
>DASRPJ010000308.1:0-2209 GCA_035646435.1 Thermoanaerobaculia bacterium
GGTCGAAGATGGCGCCGAAGCGGGACAGCCCCTGATGGAGGCGATGCTTGAACGCGAAGTTCGCGTGCGGGTTGTAGATCTCGATCCCGTCGGGGTCGAGCGCGGCGACGGTGGCGAGCGGCTCGTCCTCGGGATGCGGCAGGAGCACGACCGCGCCGTAGCTCCGGAACGCGGCGGCCGCGCCGGCGGAGTCCGCGTCGTAGAAGGCTCGCTGCTCCTCGTCGGACCCCGGCGGCAGAGAATCGAACGCGATCGGCATGAGCTGGTTCTCGGCTCCCGCGAAGAGGAGCGCGCCCTCCGACCCGTTCCCGCAGTCGATCCGCGACGCCCGCACCTTCCCGTCGACGAGGATCGGCCGGTCACCCTCCCGGAGGAGCAGCGCGTCGGCGATCGAGTCGGCGCGGACCAGGTACCGGTCGTGCTCGGTCAGGAAGACGGCGCCGAGCCGCGCCGTGCAGATCGCGCCGCGGAAGCGCGCGAGGCAGGCCTCGTTCGGCCGGCCGGCCTCGTCGAAGGGGGCTTTGTCGCAGGCATCGTGCGAGTAGATCGAATGGACGTGCATCACCGCGCGGACCGGCTCGAGCCCGCGCGGCGCGCCGACCGCGCTCGCGGCCACAAGCGTGTCGGGCCAGGCCGGCCCGTCTCCGGTCACGCCGGCGGCGTCCCGGCATCCGCCCCCGACGCACGCGGCGGCCAGGACGGCCGCGGCGACTCCCCATTTCGACGACACGCATCGAAGCTAGAGCGCATTGTCCCCGTACGGTATCTTGTCGCCATGCCCGCGCGGCTTTCCCTGCTCGCCCCGATCGCGGTCCTCCTGGTCGCGACGGCCGGTCGGGCGCAGGACGGATCGATCCCTCTCACCGCCGACTCGCGACTCGTCACCCGCACGGCGGCCGACGGCGACTCGGCGACCGGCTGGACGACGAACGTCCGGCTTCCGGCGATCGAAGGTCCCGCGGCGTCCGATCCCGGGTGGGCCGGACTCGCGGGACACCTGGACCAGATCGTCGCCGGTGAGCGCGAGGCGTTCCACGAGAACCTCGCCGAATGGGAGCCCAGCGAGCCCGGCTGGATCTCGACCTTCGACGTCGACGGCTCGGTGCTCTGGGCCGAGCCGCCGATCCTCTCGATGGTGCTCGACTTCTCGGTCTACTACGCCGGCGCGGCCCATCCGGGTCATTACGCGATCACCGTGGTATGGGACGCCGAGCGCGGACGCGCTCTCACCACGCGCGACCTCTTCCCCGCGACGTCGGACTGGGAGCAGGCTCTCTCCCGCGAGGCGATCCCGATCCTCGAGCGCGATCTCGGGGACATGGCCGATTCCTCGTGGATCCAGGAGGGCGCCGGGCCGTTCGCCGAGAACTTCCGCCGCTGGGCGCTTGTCGAGGAAGGCATCGTGCTCTTCTTCGATCCGTATCAGGTGGCGCCGTACGCGGCGGGCCCGCAGGTGGTGACGATCCCGCGGGCGGCGCTTTCGGACGTGGCCGCTCCGGGCGGGCCGCTGGCACCCGACTGATCCGTCGATAGCTTGTCCTGCCCCCGCGGCCGCGCGGCGGCAGACGTGGCTGCGAACCCGCAGGATGGAGGAGGCGATAGTGGCTGACTGGGCGCTCGTTCTGGGCTCGTCCAGCGGGTTCGGAGAGGCGTGCGCGCGCGCGTTCGCGGAGGACGGGCTCAACGTCTACGGCGTGCACCTCGACCGGAAATCGACGCTGGCCCACGTCGAGGAAGTGGTCGAGGCGATCAAGGCGACGGGCCGCGACGTCGAGTTCTTCAACGTCAACGCCGCCGACCCCGCCAAGCGCGAGGAGATCGTCCGCCACATCAAGGAGCGCCTGGGCGACAGCGGCGACCAGGTCCGGATCCTCCTCCACTCGCTCGCCTTTGGGACCCTCAAGCCCTACATCGGCAAGGAGGGCCAGGCCGGCCTCGCCCAGCGCGAGCTCGAGATGACGCTCGACGTGATGGCGAACTCGCTCCTCTACTGGGCGCGGGACCTCATCGAGAACGGCCTCATGCGGGAGGGCGGCCGGATCTACTCCATGACCTCGACCGGCGACTTCCACGCCTGGCACTCCTACGGCGCGGTCTCCGCCGCCAAGTGCGCCCTCGAGGCCCACACGCGCCAGCTCGCGCTCGAGCTCGCGCCGCGCGGGATCACCGCCAACGCGATCCGCGCCGGGGTCACCGACACGCCCGCGCT
>DASRPJ010000309.1:0-11101 GCA_035646435.1 Thermoanaerobaculia bacterium
TTCACGCGCACCGGGATCCCCTTTTCGATCGCCGGCGCCAGCGTCAACGGGTGGAGGACGCGGGCCCCGAAATAGGCGAGCTCGGAGGCCTCCTCGAAGGAAATCGCCCCGATCGGCCGCGCGGCGGGAACGACACGCGGGTCGGCGGTCATCATGCCGTCCACGTCCGTCCAGATTTCGACGGCCTCGACTTCGAGCGCGGCCCCGAGGAGAGCGGCGGTGTAGTCCGAGCCGCCCCGCCCGAGCGTCGTCGTCGCCCCGGCGTGGCTCGAGCCGATGTATCCCTCGAGGACGGGAACCTCCCCCCGCTCGCAGATCGGAACGAGGCGCTCCCGCGCGCGGCGCTCGGTCTCTTCGAGGTCGGGCTGGGCGCGACCGAAGCGGTCGTCGGTGACGACCACTCCCCGCGAATCGACCGCCACCGCCGGAATCGACCGCGCTACGAGCGCGCGGGCAACGACGGCCGCGGAGGTCATCTCGCCGTGCGCGAGGAAGTGGTCGCGGCCCGCCGCCGGCACGGACCGCAGCACCGCGACGGCCTTCGCCATCCGGACGAGCTCGGAGAAGAGAGGCGCGATCTCCGCCTCGACCTCCGGGGAGGCGCCCGCGAAGAACTCGCGCAGCACGGTTTCCGTGTCGCGTTTCAGGCGCGCGAGACCGGAGATCGAGCGGGCCTCTTCGCCCGCCGCGGCCAGCTCGAGCGCGTCGACGAGGCGGTCCGTCGTGTCGCCCATCGCGGAAACGACTACGACGGGACGGGACGAACGCGCGGCGCCGACGATCGCGCAGGCGCGATCCAGGGCCGCGGCGTCCTCGAGCGAAGTGCCGCCGAACTTCTGGACGAGCATCCGCTCTCGTCAGCTCGTCATGACAGGAGGCCCTTCGACACCGCGAGCTCCGCGTTCAGTATCGAAGCGCCCGCGGCGCCCCGTATCGTGTTGTGGCCGAGGACCGTGAACTTCCAGTCGGAGACAGCGCAGGGCCGCAAGCCGCCCACGGTCGCGCACATCCCGTCGCCCGCGTCCACGTCGCGGCGCGGCTGCGGCCGGTGGCGCTCGCGGAGGTAGTGGACCGGGCGCGGCGGCGCGGACGGCAGGGCGGCGACGTCGTCGCGCCCGCGGAAGTCTTCCCAGGCGGAGAGGACCTCCGCGGCCGCCGCCTTTCGCGCGAGGCGGACGGAGACCGACTCCGTATGGCCTTCCTCGACCGGCACGCGGTAGGTCATCGCCGAGAGGACGGCCGGAGGCCGCGAAGCCGCGCCCGGCGCTCCGCCGAGGATCTTCGCGACTTCCCGCTCGATCTTTTCCGCTTCCTCGGGGATGTCGGGAATCACGTTGCCGAGGATGTCGAGAGAAGGGACGCCCGGATACCCCGCCCCCGAAACCGCCTGCAGCGTCGAAACGAAAGCGCTCTTCACGCCGAACGCCCGGTCGAGCGGCGCGAGAGCCATCGCGAGGAAGATCGTGGAGCAGTTGGCGTTCGTGACCAGGGACCCCTTCCAGCCGCGGACGGCGCGCTGTCGGGCGAGGAGGTCGAGCGAGTCCGGGTTGATCTCCGGGATCAGGAGCGGTACGTCCTCGTCCATGCGGTGCGCCGAGGCGTTGGAAAAAACGAACGAGCCGCGACGGGCGAAGAGCGGCTCGATCTCGCGCGCCGTCGTCGCATCGAGGGCGGAGAACACGGCGCGACACGGAAGCTCGTCCGAGACGTGCGCGACCGTCATCGCCGCCATCCGCTCCGGCAGCGTCGACAGGAGTCGCCAGCGCGATGCCTCGCCGTAAGGGCGCGTCGCCGAGCGTTCGGAAGCAGCGAGCGCCGTGATCTCGAACCAGGGATGCTCGGCGAGTCGCTCGACGAAGCGCTGGCCGACGGTGCCCGTGGCGCCGAGGATTCCGACCGGGATCTTCATCCGTGGAGCAGTCTAACGTCGCCCGCGCGCCCGTATAATCGTGTCGAGCCTCGACAGATTACTCATGAGCTCCGCCACACCCGGCCCCCGCTGTCCCCGCTGCCACCGGCCGCTCGCCGCCTGGCGGCTGCCGCACTGCGTCTACTGCGGCGAGACCTTTCCGCCCGACCTGAAGGACGGCTTCGAAGCGCCCGACGCGGTGAAGTGGATCGAGCGTCCGGCGATCACGCAGGACGCGGCGCGCCAGCTCGAGCTTCTGAAGGTGCTTCCCTGGGAGGGGAAGAAGAAGGGCCCGGGTCGCGCGCTCGTTTTCGCCGCGGGCGTCTCGGTGGCCGCGTTCATTGGAATCTTCGCGATGCTCTTCCTGATCCTGCGCCGCCAGATGCCGACTCTCGCCGCGCCCGTCGTCCTCGTCGGCATGGGGTTCGTCGGCTATCTGATCTGGGTCTTCTCGCGGGCTCACCGCCGCGCGCGGTGATCAGAGAAAAGGCCCCGGAAGTCCGGGGCCCTTCGACTCGAAGCCGGATTGCGCGCGGACGGTCAGACGACCGGGCGGCCCTGGATCAGTCGGATGATCAGAACGACGACCGCGATCACGAGCAGAATGTGAATGAAACCGCCGATGGTGTAGCCCGAAATGAGACCCAGGAGCCAGAGAACCAGCAGGATGATGAAAATGGTCCAAAGCATGATGTGGTCTCCTCCTTTTCGTCGAGCCGCCACGGGGCTCGGCAACGGTACAGCGAAGCTCGTGCCAATCCGGTAGGAGATTTGAGGCCTTGAAGGAAGCCCCCATCAAGAATCCGGGAGGGCTCGTCGCCCGCCTGGAGCTCGACCGTCCCGATCGGCTCCTCCTGATCGACACCCCGGAGCCCCTGAGCGACCTCCTCCGAACGGCGAGGTCGGAGCCGCGCGTCACTCGGGAATCGACCGGCGACGCCATCCGCGCGATCAAGGAATCCTTCGACGCGATCCTCGTCTGGCGGGAAGACCGCGCCGGCTCGCGGGCGGTCTTCGACGGCGCCGTGAAACGACTCGAGGCCGAAGGGGTCGTCTGGGCGGTAACGGCGATGAGAAAGGTCCGGGGACCGACGACGCCCGCCGTTCACCGGCTCGAGCTCTCCGACCTCGCCACCGGTCTCGGGAAGGCCGGGCTCGTTCACGACCGCGAGGTTCGCGTGTCGGCCTGGCACGTGGCGTATCGGTTTCGCAGGACCGCGCTGACGAAGAGCCGGTAGCCGGTGACGGCTATTCGACGTAAGGGAAGAACTTCCCCGTGACGCGAAAGAACCGCCCGGTGACGGAATCCACGGTCAGCTGACAGCGGGAGACTTCGAGAGTCGTCGAAAACGCGACTCCCGGAGCCTTCAGGCTCACCGGATACCGGGTCCCGACCTTCAGCGGCGAGCTGAAGTCGAAACGAACCCCGGTCGGCGTGACCTCGAGAACCTCTCGCGCGGTCTCCCACCGGACCTTGAGCTCGTACTGCTCCGGCTTCGGGCGCTTGGGAAACTTTCCGCTCTCACTCGAGCGCGAAGGCCGTTTCCCGGCGGGAGGATCGCTCTGTCGTTCTGCCATGGCGAATTCGGTTGGACCCGACGGTCGTCCCGTATCTAGCGAAACTTACGCCAGGATATTCCCCGCGGATCTCATTCGGGCCCGAGGGAAAGTCAGGAAGACTTCGTCGAGAGTGAGGAAGCCAGGCGAATCGCGGCCTGCATGCCCTGCTTCTCGCGGACTTCCCGCACCCGTGCCTTCTCGGCCGGCTTCAGCCGCCGAACGTATCCCATGTACTTTCCCTGAAGGCGCCGCAGCGCGCGCACCTTCGGCGAGATCGTGACGTTCCGCCGCTGCGCGGGACGGGCGGCCGCCTTCCGGCGATCCGCTCTTCCGGACGCGCCCGCGATTCCCTCCAGGGTAGCCAGACGTTCGCGAAGGCTCGCGATCTCCTTCGTGCGGCCTCCGAGAACCGCCGCGACCTGACTCTGTCGGACCTTACGCTGGGCGATGAGCGTCTGTAACACGTAGTGAGACTCGGCAGGTGTCATTCTCATTGTTCGATTTCTTTCCCTTCATTCAAATCCGTTGTGTATCGGCGGCTGGCCCGAAGTGTACAACACTGTATCGTCCTATTTCTTGCGCGTCCCGGCCACCACGGCCCTCGACTTCGGCAACGGCTTCTTCTTCCGGGAGACGCTCGCGCGGGGCTGCGGTAGAAGCGCCTCGACGACGTCGGGTCGGATCGTGCGGCCTTCCGTCATGACGTAGGCCCTGTGAACGACGTTGCGCAGCTCGCGCACGTTGCCCGGCCAGTCGTAGGCCTGAAGGGTCTCGAGCGCCGCCGGCTCCCACCCGCTCACTCCGGCACGCTCCTGGTCTTCGATGAGCTTGCGGAAGTGCTCGGCGAGGAGGGGAATGTCCTCGCGGCGCTGACCGAGAGTGGGCAGGGCGAGCGGAAAGACGTTCAAGCGATAGAAGAGGTCTTCGCGAAGCTTCTTCGCGTGGATCGCCTCGTGCGGATCGCGGTTCGTGGCGGAAACCAGCCTCACGTCGACCTTCAGCTCCTGCGATCCGCCAACGCGCCGCAGAGTCCGATCCTCGAGAACGCGCAGCAGCTTCACCTGCAGCTCGGATCCCATCTCCGTGATCTCGTCGAGGAAGAGAGTTCCGCCGGCCGCCTCTTCGAAGTATCCGACGCGTCGCTTGTCCGCCCCCGTGAACGAGCCGCGTTCGTGGCCGAAGAGCTCGCTCTCGATGAGGGTCGGAGAAATCGCTCCGCAGTTGAACGCAACGAAAGGCTTGGCCGCGCGCCGCGAGAGCCGGTGGATCGTGCGCGCCGCGACTTCCTTGCCCGTTCCGGAAGCGCCGGTGATCAGAACCGGAGCGTTCGACTTCGCGACGCGCCGGATGACGTCGAAGATCGTGGTCATGACGGGCGATCGGCCCACAAGATCACCGAGTCGGCCCGTCTCCTGCAGCTCGGCGCGAAGCGTCTCCACTTCGGACTCGAGCCGGCGTCGGTCCGCGAGCCGGTTGAACACGACCTCGAGCTGCGCGGGGCGCAGCGGCTTCAAGAGGTAGTCCGCCGCCCCCGCGCGCAGGGCCTCGATCGCGTTGTCGATCGACCCCTGACCGGTGATGACGATTCCCTCGCGATCCGGATCGGTCTCTCGCGCGCCGCGGAGGATGTCGATTCCGTCGCCATCGGGAAGATGGATGTCGACGATCAGGAGGCGGGGATCGAACTCCTCGATCGCGCGGGCGGCCTCCTTGACCGTGCCGACGGAACGCGTCTCCCCGCCGAGGTCTCGGATCGATTCCTCGAGACCCTTCCGCGTGGCGAGATCGTCTTCCACGATGAGAACTTTCAACCGCGCTCCTCCGGAAGCTCCAGAATCGCGACTACACGGTCGCCGTCCTGGGACAGGCGTACCGCACCGCCGGCATCGGCGGCAAACAACCGGGCGCGCGCCAGCCCCATTCCCCAATTCTTGCCCTCGCCCGAGGAGCGTGGGGCGAACAGCTTCTCCGGATCGTCCGCCGGGAGAAGCCCCCGGTTCTCGATCCGGACGTGGAGGCGTCCGTCGCGCCTCTCGCGCACGACCCGGAGAGGCTCGTTCGATTCGAGAGCGTTTACGAGGAGAGCAAGGAGCGCCTCGTCGAGCTTCGATCGGTCTCCCGCGACTCTCCCGTCCGTGCTTCCCTCGATCCGAACTTTGTCCGTGTCGAGGCCGCCCGCCGCCCGCTCGACCCAGTCGTCGAAGAGGAAAGTCTCTCGAGAAGAAGGCTGCGCGAGCAGGAGCTCCCGGCCCTGCTCGAAGAGCTCGAAGGCGCGCGAGAGCTCCGCCCTCGCGATGTTGAGCGACTCGGAGGGATCGTCCCCCCGCTGCAGCCGGCGGTTCGCCCCCTCCAGGTGCAGGGAGACGGCGGACAGGGGCGTCGCGAGATCGTGCAGAAACGCGCGAAGGAATTGGCGACGGGCCGACACTTCCGGCCCCTCCGACGGTGACGTCAAATCGGCGTCCTTTGTGCTAAAAACGACCGGAACCAGCAAGGTCCATCGTATGTCAAAAACTCCCATCGGAGACGCGGCCGTCGACCCGGTATCTCCGGCCGGAGCGGTCCGCTCCTCGCTCAAGACCCGGCTCAAGGTCTCGGCGTTCGTCGGGCTCGCAATCATCGCGGCGTGGTTGTACTACACGGTCAACGAAGTCCTTACCCTCTACGACCTGACGCGCGACATACAGCGGACGACCGATCTTCGGGAGCGGGTCGGCGACGCGAGAACGGCGCTCGAAGAAGCGGAAGATTCGCTCGACCGATACACGCAGAGTGGCCAGGGCTACGACCTCTCGCGCCACCACGTCGGGAGGACCGCGGTGAAAACGGCCCTCGGCGCGATTCGACGGCGCGTGGTCACCGAGAGCTCGCGCGGGACGCTCGAGCACGCGGAGGCCACCGAAGAGACCTACTCCAAGGCCGCGGATCGGGCGATCGCGCGGTGGGCGCCGGGAAGCCCGTCGGCGTCGCGGGAGGAACGCGACAACGTCGTTCTGCCGGCGGCCGCGGAGATGCGCGACGTCCTCCTCGATCTCGAGAACCGCTTTGCCCGGAGCGAGTCGATCGCAGAAGGACGGCTGCAGGGAGCGCGAGACTCGGCCACCGCGGCGCTCGTCATCCTGGCGGGACTCATACTCGCCGGCTTCCTGTGGCTCCTGACCGACGTCGATCGCCGGATCCTCTCCCCCGCGGTGGCCGCCGCACGGGCGCTCGGCGACCTCGCGGCGGACCGCGACCCGCCCCGTCTCTTCCAGGCTTCGAGCGACGAGGTCGGCGAGCTCGGGAAACAGTTCAACCTCGCGGCGGACGTCTATTCCGAACGGCGGCGCGTTCTCGGCGAACGCGACATCCAGGCGTCGGTCAACGCGGTGCTCGCCGCCGCCGCCGCCGTCAACGACCTTCGCGGATTCGGATCGAAAGTCCTCCAGACCGTGCGCGAAATCTCGGGAGCGTCGTGCGCCGTACTCTACCTCCCCGAGCCGGGCGGGACGTTCCGTCCGGTCGAAGCCGTCGGCTGGACGAGCGGGCCCGATGACGCGGTCGGACGCGACGAGGCGCGGCGAGCGGCGGCGGAGAAGCGGCCCATGTTCACGTCCGCGGGCCCCCGGACGCCGACGATCAACCTCTTCGACGGACGGATCCTGCCTCGAGAGAGCGCTCACATCCCCCTCATCTACTTCGAGCAGGTCGTCGGAGTCCTCGCGCTCGGCGCGACGGAGCCGTTCACCGCGGGCGCGCGGAACGTCCTCTCGTCGATCGCGCCGAGCCTCGCCGTCGCGCTCGCGAACGCCGCCGCGAACGAGCGGGTCGCGGAGCAGACCCGGCGACTGGCCGACCAGAACGAGCTTCTCGAGGAACAGAGAACCCGAATCACGCGCACGAACCTGGAGCTGCAGCGGGCCTCCGCTCTCAAGGACCGGTTCCTCGCTTCCGTCTCCCACGAGCTGCGAACCCCGATGACGGTGATTCTCGGGTTCACCGGCGCGCTCCTGAAGGGGGGTCAGGGCAACCTGAACGCGCAGCAGCGCGAGAGCCTCGACCGCGTTCAGCGAAACGCGAAGCTTCTTCTCGCTCTGATAAACGACGTGCTCGACATCTCGAAGATCGAGGCGGGCAAGATCGAGATCCACGAGCAGTCGATCGCGCTCGCGTCGCTCGCCCGGCAGATCGAAGCGGACTACGGCGAGCCCGCCCGCGCGCGCGGCCTGACCTTCCGGACGGAAGTCGCGCCGGGGCTCGACTCCGTTCGGAGCGATCCGGGGCGCGTCATGCAGATCGTCGCGAACCTCGTCGGCAACGCCTTGAAGTTCACGGAGAGCGGGTCGATCTCGGTCCGCTTCGAGTCCCGCGAGCGTTCGCAGTGGGCGATCATCGTTTCCGACACCGGCATCGGAATCCCGGAGGAAGAGCAGACGGCGATCTTCGACGAGTTCCGCCAGGGAGAAGCCGTCGAGCACCGAGGCCGCGGCGGGACGGGGCTCGGACTGGCCATCGTCCGCAAGCTCGCGGGCGTGCTCGGTGGAACCGTCTCGGTCGAGAGCGAGGCGGGCAAGGGCTCCCGATTCACCGTCGTCCTTCCGCGGGAGCTTCCGGAAATGCCGGTCGACGCGAAGCGGACGGACCTCGAGGCGTGGCCGGTCCCCCCGCCCTCGGCCGACCGAAGCGTTCTCGTCGTGGACGATGACGAGGGCGTCCGCCGCCTGCTCGCCTACGAGCTGGCGCAGATCGGCGTGCGAGTGCTCGAGGCGGCCGACGGGCCCTCGGCCATCGAGATTGCCGTCGCGGAAAGGCCGGGCGCGGTGCTCCTCGACGTCCTCATGCCGGGTCCGGACGGGTGGGAAACGCTCCAGAGCCTGAAGCAGCGCCCGGAGACGCGGAACATCCCCGTCATCATGCTGTCGGTCATCGACAACCGGGCCTTCGGGCTCTCTCTCGGCGCGTTCGACTACCTCGTCAAGCCGCTCGACGTCTCCAAGATCGTGGACAGCCTTTCGCGCGCCGGCGTGCTCGCGTCGAGCGGACACCTGCTCGTCGTCGACGACGACCCGGACGTGCGGCAACTCCTTTCCCAGGAGCTCGTGGCGGCGGGGTACCGCGTCCTCGGCGTCGCAGGGGGCGCGGAAGCGCTCGCCGCGATGGAGCAGGAAAAGCCGAGCGCCGTCGTGCTCGACCTCATGATGAAACCACCCGACGGTTTCGAGGTCCTCTGCCGCATGCGCGAAGACCCGGAGCTGACCGACATCCCGGTCGTCGTCGTCACGGCGAAAGAGCTCACGGAGGCGGACTACAACACCCTGCGGGGATCGGCGAGCCGAGTCGTCCGCAAGGGGACCGACCCGTCCCGACTGATCGCCGAGGTCCTGCGCGCCGTGAAGGAAGAAAAGACGGCTTGATGGCGCGGATCCTCGTCGTCGAAGACTCGCCCGACATCCGCGTTCTCATCCGGATGCTGCTCGAAGCCGCGGGCCACGACGTCCTGACGGCCTCGGACGGCCGCGCCGGTGTCGACGCGGTGAGGGCGGAACGGCCCGACCTCGTCCTCATGGATCTCTCGCTGCCGGTGATCTCGGGGTGGGAAGCGGCGAAGGAGATCAAGGAAGACCCGGCCATCCGATCGACCCCGATCGTGGCTGTGACGGCGCACGCGATGCACGGTGACCGGGAGCGAGCGCTCGCGGCCGGCTGCGACGGGTTCATTCCCAAGCCGATCGACGAGGAAACGTTCGAAGAGCTCGTCCGGTCCTACCTGCGTCGGCCCCCCGCCGAGGAGACCGCGCTCTCGGATCCTCCGCGCCTCCCGGTGCCGTCCGCTTCCAAGCGCGGGGCAGAGGGAGGCCGCATCCTCGTCGTCGACGACCACGAGGAGGTCGCGGAGCTCATCCGGCACGACCTGGAGAGCGAAGGTCACGAGGTCGTCGTCGCGCGCAGCCCCGAGCAGGTCGCCGAGATCGCGGCCGGGGACCGACAGTTCGACCTCGCCATCGTGGACGTCATGCTCGGACCCGACTCCGGCTACGACCTGACGGCGGACCTCGTTTCCCGAGCGAACGAGTACCTGCCCGTTCTTCTCGTCACGGCCGGAGAGATCGACCGCGAGAAGGGGTTCGCGGCGGGCGCCGACGACTTCATCGCGAAGCCCCTGGACGGGACGGAGCTCGCCGCACGCGCCCGCTCCTTGATCCGCGTCGGCCGGGCGATCCGATCGCAGGGACGGGCGGCGCGCGAGCGGTCCGAGGCATACGAGAAGCTCGCGGAGCTCGACCGGCTGAAGTCGGACTTCCTTTCGACCGTCTCGCACGAGCTGCGCACGCCCCTGAACACGATCATCCTGCTCTCCCACCTGATCGAGCGCGAAGGCAAGACGCCGGCCGACGAGGAGCGGAGACTCCACGACATCCACGTCATCGGTGAGAGCGCGGAGACCCTCCTCCGGATGATCAACAACATCCTCGACCTCGCCAAGCTCGAGGCGGGTCAGCGTGACCTGCACCCGCAGCGCGTGGCGTTGAGGCCGATGCTGGCGGAGACGGCCGACCTCCTCGAGCCACAGGCACGCGCCCGGGACCTCGCGCTCACGACGGAGATCAGCCCCGACCTTCCCGAGTACGCCGTGCTCGACCGGGAGAAAGTCTCGCGCGTCCTGATCAACCTTCTCTCGAACGCCGTCAAGTTCACGCCGAAGGGGCGGGTCGTGCTGCGGGCCTCGCCCTGGCAGGACAGCATCGCGTTCGAAGTCGAGGACACGGGAAGCGGCGTTCCCGCTAGCCTCGTCGGGACCGTCTTCGAGCCGTTCCGGCAGATCCGGACGGGGAACGACGAGGCGCCGCGCGGGACCGGGCTCGGGCTCACCATCTCCAAGCAGCTCGTCGAGCTCATGGGCGGCGACCTGATCTTCGACAGCCGCGAGGGGGAGGGCACGCGCGTCGCTTTCACCCTGCCGCAGCTCGAGGCGACGGAGGAGATGCCCGCGCCCGACGCGCCGATTATCGCCGCGGAGACGGGCGAGACGGGAAAGGGACGGAGGATCCTCGTCATCGAGGACGATGCGTTCTCGCGCTACGGCTTGAAGAGCCTTCTCGAGTCGGAGGGCTACGAGGTCACGGAGGCGGGAACGCTCGCCGACGCGGAGGAATCCGCCGGCCGCCTTCTGCCCGACGTCGCGATCCTCGACATCACGCTGCCCGATGGCGACGGCGCGGAGTGGCTGCAGCTCGTCGAAAAGCGCGAGGGGAAGCTGCCGTTCCCGGTCATCGTGCTCACCGGAATCACGGCCGACGAAGACACGAGGCGGATCGAGCGGTCGGGGGTCTTCGCGATCCTTCAGAAGCCGGTCAACGTGGGGCTCCTCTTCCAGGCACTGCGCAACTGCCACGCGTCCCGCGAGCCGGTGGCCGGTAGTCGGTAGTCGGCGCGTCGGGAACGCTACGCGAGCACGTCCCGCCGCATGAAGACTCCGTAGGCAACGAGGGCGGCGCTCACGGCCCACACAGCCAGGACGACGACGCTGAACGGCACGGTCATTCCCTCGATCGGCGCCGGCGAGCCGGAGTAGTAGTCGGGCAACGGCAGGTTCGTCACGAAGAGATACCTCTGCGCCTCCCACGTCGGCGCGACGCGCGGCAGGATCGTCCC
>DASRPJ010000310.1:0-9899 GCA_035646435.1 Thermoanaerobaculia bacterium
TCAAGAACAGCGGTCTCCTGCTCAAACGCGTTCCCGTCGTGACCGGGCACGTCGGCACCGTCGCCATACCCAACGTCGGAGACCTCGTCCTGCTCGCGTACGAGAACGGCGACCCGAACCAGCCCCTTCTCGTGGGGCGTCTGTACAACGCGGACGACCGCCCCCCGCTGAACAACTCGAACGAGATCATCTTCCGTCTGCCCCTGGCGAAGGCCGACGACGACACGATCAAGGGCGCGATCCGAAACCTCGGGGCGAACAAGCCTCCGAGGGAGCTGCTTCTGGAAATGACTCCGAAGATCACCCTGCGGGCAAACGACACGAGCGTGCATGCCATCGCCGGAAAGACCGAGATGGAGCTCAGCCAGCCCGGCGGCAGCGGAGGGACGGTGACCGTCCTCGCCGGAAGCACCAAGATCACGATGGATCAGGACGGCGACTTGACCATCGACGCCGCCGGGGACCTCACGTTGAAAGCCGGAGGCGACGTCTCGATTGAAGGCCAGAACGTGAGCGTCAAGGCATCTTTCGGCAACGCGTCGGTGGAAGCCCGTCGGCAGGTCAGCGTGAAAGCCACACTGGGGTCCACCGTCGACGGGGGCGTCTCCAGCACTCTCAAGGGCGCCACGGTGGCGATCAACGGCATGACTTCCTTTTCACCGGCGTAGGAAAGAGCCGCGAATGCCAGGATCTCCGGTCACGATCGGCGCGATGGTAATGGTGAGCCCCGGAGCTTCGGGTCCGCCCGACTCTGGGACCGTCTTGATGATCCTGCCGCCGTTCATCGCGGCGAACGGCATGCCCCTCGCGACCGCGGGCTCCATCTGCTTGATGGTCAACTCGGTCTGGGGCGTCCCCTATCCGCTGGTGATCGGCCCGCTCGCGAGTACCGGGGTCACGGTGGCAGGCAAGGGGCTGGTGCGAATGGGGGACAACATCCCCAGCCCACCCGGGATTCTCACGGTGCTTGGCCCGCCCGCCGCGCCGTTCATCGTCGACCAATCGGCGCCGTAGCGCAGAGAACTGTCATGGCCGGAAGAGATCAGCGATTCGGAGCAGACCTGAGGTTGCTCAAGAACCTCGATCACCAGGAGGACCGCCGCCGGGGTGCCGACCTCATCACTCGAGCGCGGGCCGAGAGCGGCGAGACCGACCTCGAGATCCTCGCCGGCGGTCCCAATCTGCAACAGGCGTTGCTGCTGCGCTTCCTCACCCATGCCGGCGAGCTCGCGGTGCTCGGTCATCCCGACTACGGCTCGCGTTTGCATCTATTAATCGGCGAGCGCAACACCGAAGCGACCCGCAACCGGGCCAAGCTCTACGTGCTCGAAGCTTTGCAGGCCGAACCACGCGTGAAGGACGTCCTGTCCGTCGACGTGATCCCGAGCCGCAAGGACCGCACTCAGGTCGACATCGACATGAAGCTCCGCACGATCGTTTCCGACACCCCGCTGAACTTGGTCTTCCCATTTTTCCTCGAGGAGAGCGCTCCCTCATGAATCCGGATACCTCGAGCCTCATCGAGCGCCCGTACCCCGAGGTCGTCGACGACTTGCTCACGGCCATGGTCGGTGGGGTCGTGAACGAACCCATCATCTTCGACGTCAAGACGCGCAACTATGCATTGGCGGAGCCCGCCCTCGACGTTCGCGGTATCACGGGAACGGCTCAGATGGAGACCGAAGCCCCCGAAGCCCCCGAAGCCCCCGAAGCCCCCGAAGCCTCCGAGCGACACTATTCCTTTCAGAAACACGTCGACTTCGAGTTCGATGCGGCCGGGAACGCCGTTGTTTGGCAGGACGGCGGCACCTGGCCGCAGGACGACACACGCTTCTATGTGGACTACCTGCGACGGACCAGTCGCCCGCCGCTTACGGACATCAACATCGGCAGCGTAACCCGCACCCTCGGCGAAGCCATCGGCCGCGAAATCGCCACGGTTTACCAACAGATCCGTCTCGCCTATCTCTCCGGCTTCATCGATACCGCAACAGGTAAGTCGCTCGACTACGCCGTGGCGATTCTCGGAGTGAAACGTAAAACAAAAGATTTCGCGAGGGGCTTCGTCACCTTCTTCCGTGACCCGGCGGTGGACGGGAGCATCACGATCGCGCAAGGAATCTCGCTGTCGACGGCGAAGGGTGACGTCACGTTCCAGACCTCCGAGCTGCGCACCCTGCAGCGCGGCCAGCCCCGCATCGATGCGCCCGTGCGGGCCGACGACGCTTTCCGAGGCGACAAGGGCGTCGTTCCCGCGGGGACCATCACGAACCTCGCCGTCGGAATCGCCGGCATCGCACGCGTGAACAACTTCGAGCCGACGATCCTCGGTGACGAAGACGAAACCGACGACCAGCTTCGCCTCCGGGCCAAAGCCGCCCTCCGGGGACTCGGAAAGGCCACCCTCGCCGCTCTGTCGGAAGTGATCTTCGGAAATCGGGCCAATCTCGAGGAAGTCTCCGATCCGAACACGGTCAACGGCAAGGCTTCCCTGCCCGGCACGGTGACCCTGTTGATCGAGACGGAGCCGGGACGGTTCCCCAGTCTGGAGGCCGCTGTGAATAGAACGCGGGCCGCCGGAGTGCTCACCACGCTGGTCGCGCGCTTCGTGTACATCGAGCCTCACATCGTCGCCAGGATCACCCCGGGCCTCACGGGTCCGGGGAAAGACAAGATCAAGAACGACGTCATGGCGGCGCTCGGGGCGTACGTCGAAGGCCTCGACAGCGGGAGTGCGGCCACCGGCGTCGAGTTGCTGAAAGCCGTCAAGGTGAAGGACATCGTCGACGCCAAGTTCGTCGAAGTTCTCGCCTGGCGCTCCGACGTCGGACAGCCGGGAACCGACCCCTTGGTCGACGCCCTGGTCATCGCTCTTCAGGACGTCAATGCGCAGGACCCGGACGCCGTGCGCAACGCCATCCGGGAAGTGATCGACACGAAGGCCCCGGCGCTCCTGCCGAGTGGCCGCCGGATCCCCGACCGGAGCGTCGTCGGGGGTATCGGGGACGACGGCAAACCGACCGGACAACCCGCCACCGACGGACAGATCGAAGCGGGCAAGTTCAACGTTGCACCGCCGCCCCGGTTCTCGGTCGTCCTCGACATGGAACCTTCGGACATCGTCTTGCAGGAGACCTGAGATGCCGACCAAGACCGATCGCATCCTGAGCTACCTGCCGGGCACGTTTCAAACGAGCCCCCGGCCGCCGGTGCTGTACGCCGTGGCGGACGCGTTCGGGAACGAGCTCCAGCTCGGCGAAAACAGCCTGTCCGCCGTGATGCTTTCGCATTGGGTCGACTTCGCGGACAAGAGCGCGCCGACCATCGACGACCTCAGGCGCATCGGCGCTCTCTACGGACTGGCGCCGCGCGACGACGAGTCGGTCGAAGAGTTTCGCGACCACCTCAAGCGCTACGTCCGCACCTTCCTCGACGGCACCGTGACGGCGCAAGGCATTCTGCGCGTGACCGCGGAGGTGCTGGGACTTCGCATCGCCGACTCCGACGACGACCTCGACGTCTGGTGGAAACGCCGGGAGTCCGAGCTCGTGACGGTTGCGCCGATCGAGGACGACGGAGCGCCTTTGCTACTCGGGGAAGGTGCCCGCTCGGGCAGAGGAAGTCCCGCGAGGCGCGCCGAGATCGTTGGATCGGTCACCGTGGATGGAATCGACCTGGGAACCGAGCCCCATCTACGGATCTCGACCGACGCATTCGGCGCCAAGGACGTCGCTCTGCCGCCCGGCGTCGCCAGCCTGCAGTCCATCGTCGAAGCGATCAAATCCGCCACGGGTGCGACGTGCGCCCGTCCCGAAGGTCCACACCTCGTCGTCGGCTCGCCCACGATCGGCCCGGGGAGCCGTTTGGAGGTCCTCGAGGGTGCAAACGATGCAGCGCCGCAGATTCTCGGACTCGCTCCTCGCACCTATTCGGGCAGCCCGGCCGTTGCCGCGGAGCTCACCAGCCCGATCGATCTCGGCGCCGGAGTCGACCTGACCGACGAGCGCTATCTGCGTCTCGCGGTCGACGCATCCCATTTCGCCGAGGTGGACTGCGCGGACCCCGCGGCGACCCTCACGGGTCTCGACCACATTCGGGATGCGATCAACTCCGCGCTCGGGATTCCCGTGGCCAGCCACCAGGGCGGGCACCTCACCCTGCGGTCACCGACGAAAGGCTCCCGCAGCACGGTCGCCGTACAGCGGGCGACCGCGCAAGACGCCGCGACCCGCATCTTCGGGCGGAGAGAGATCCTCGCCGCCGGCGGCAACGACCAGCCCGCGCGCGTCACCGGCTCTCGAGATCTCAGCGGTGGTGTCGACCTGACTCGAGGCGCGAGGCTTCTGCTCACCGTGGACGGGACGACGGAGACCGTGGACGTGGCGGGAGCCGACCCCGCGCACACCCAGACCATCGAAGTCGTCACCGCCATCAACGAGGCTTTTCGGGCGAGAGTGGCCGGCCCTGACGGAAACGGCATCACGATCTCCTCACCAACGGTCGGTCCCGCGGCCCAAATAGTCGTCGGGACTCCGCCGAACGGGGACGCCACGGACGCCATTCTCGGCATCCGTCCGCGGACGTCCGAGGGAGCCCCGCCGACGTCGGCGCGCATCGTCGGCCGGACCGACCTCGGCCGCGGCGTCAACGTCATGGCCCGACGCTACCTCTCGCTCGCGGTCGACGGAGCCCGGGCAGTCCAGGTGGATCTTCAGTCCGGACCGGCCGATCCGCGGAATGCGTCCCTCGCGGAGATCGTGACGACGATCAACCTGGCGGTCCCGAAGGTGGCATCCGACGACGGTAGCCATCTGCTCTTGGCTTCTCCGACCACCGGCGCCGCGAGCCGGCTGGAGCTCGGGCCTCGCCAAACGACCCTTCGCCGCCGTTTCGTCACGCGCGCATTCGTCACGAGCGAAGCGAGCGACGCTCTCCTCGGTTTCATATCCCGAACCGCGCAAGGAACTCCCGCAACACACGCTTCCATCGTTGGTACGCCCGATCTCAGCTTCGGAGTGGATCTTCGCGAGGAGCGTTATCTCCGCATCGTCGTGGACGGTCGGTCCTTCGAAGTCGACTGCGCGGGCGATCGTCCTCGCGCCACGCTGCTCGCGGAGATCGTCTCGGCCATCAACGCGGCGGCGCCGGCCGTCGCCGCGCACGATGAAAAACACCTGATCCTGACCTCGCCCACCGCCGGGGCCGCCGGAAGTCTCGATCTCGAGGCTCCTCTCCAGCGGGACGCTCTGGCGTCGGTCCTCGGGGTCCCACCCGGGACGACGCGGGGGCAAGACTCGACTCGAGTGATCTTCACCGGGCTGGTTGATTTGAGCGCCGGCCTGGATCTTCCGGCCAACGCCTCCATTCGTCTGGCGATCGACGGCGAAGCGGCCAAGGAGGTTGCGCTGTGTGGTCCGGCTCCGGCTCACATATCCGCCGCCGAAATCGCCGGCGCGATCAACGTGACCATGGGCGCCGCGGTCGCTCTCGTCGGCGGAAACCGGCTGGTGCTCGGCTCTTCCGCTCGCGGAAGTGCGAGCAAGATCGAATTTCTCACTCCAGCCGGTACCGATGCCACGACGACGGTCTTCGGCATCGCCGCGCCTCGTTCTTACCGGGGAGCCGACGCCCGACCGCCCCGCGTCGTCGGAAAAGAGCTGCCTCCGGCATTGAACCTTCAGGTCAGCCGTTTCCTGCGTGTTGCACTCGATGGCGCTCCACCTCGAGACGTAGACTGCGCCTCCGAGGCTGCCCATGCAGCCGCCGTCGAACCCTCGGAGGTCGTCAAGGCGATCAACAAGGCGCTCGGCCCGGGCATCGCCAGTTTGCAGGGAGCGCGCCTGGTCTTGACCTCACCGACTGCCGGCTCCGCGGGGCGCATTGAGTTCCTTCCCTTCAGTTCGGGCGATGCCCGTCAGAAGCTCCTGGGCGATCTGGCGCTCCCCGTCCAGGGTGTCGACACTGCTTCCGCGACCATCACCGGTACGACGGTGATCTCCGGGCCGGTGGACTTGAGCCGGCGCCGATCGCTGCGGCTGGCGATCAACGGCGCCGACGCGACGGACATCGACGTCGCCGGAAAATTCCCCGAGCGAACGTCGCTCGGCGAGGTCGTGGCCGCGATCAACCGCGCGGTTCCCGGCGTGGCCAGTATGACCGAAGAAGGCGCGCTGCGCCTGGTCGCGCCCGCCACCGATGGAACATCCAGTCTCTCCGTATTGCCTCTTCGCTCGCTCGAGCTCGTCGAATATCCGCCGGTTCCGTACGAGGAAGCGCCGCGAGCTCTGAGCTCGGGGCAGGGGTTCTCCCTCGTCAACGGTGGAGCCGCGGCGAGCTCGGTCGAGATCTCGCTGACCGCTCGTTCCGGGGCCGCCGCTCCCGCAATCGTGAACATCACGCTCTCCCGCCGGCTGCGGGTGCTCACTCATCTCGATGCCGGAGACACCGCTCGCTTGTGGGCGGACGAGAAGGCCGGCATCGCGGGTGAGATTCGCAGCTCCGACGGCCGCCAGCGCCGGATCGCGAGCTCCGAAATTCTCGCGGGCCCGCTCGGTTCGCACGCTTCAGTCCCCTTTTCGGGGTCGAGAGTCATCGTCGGCAATCCGCCCGCGATCCAACTGGACGATCCCGCGGGGCGCAGCGTCGTCGTTCTACGCGCCCGGGACGGATTCGCCGGCGGCGCGATCCGGATCACGGTCACGGAGAGCGATGTCAGCGGTCTTCCCCCGGCGCCGACCACCGGCTCGGCCCCCGAACGGCGGCTCGCCGGTCGAGTGCGCTTCGATAAGGAGGTAGCCTCGCTGGTCGACGCGAGTGAGAAAACGACCGCTCTGTTGCGTGGGGGCCCCGACGTCCATCTGGATGACTTCGAGAATCTGACTGTAGAGGTCGCGGGTTCGTGGTTCGACGAAACGCCGCCCCTGATGGTCGTGAAATCCGTCGGCCGTCTGTTCGACGTCACTCTAACCGGCGAGCGTGAGCCAGGCAAGCCCCTCGTCGAGAACTACGCCGGCGTGACCATCGGCCTCGACCGCGAGCCGAGCTCGCTGCTCGTGGTAGTCAACGCCGGCCGTCAAGACGACCCCGCGTCCAAGCTGGTGACCGCGAGCGAATTCGACCGGGCGTCGGTGTTGGAACTCCCGCAGGGCCGTTCCGATTGGCTGTATCTGGACTGCCTGGGGAGCCGCTACAACCACGCGTCCTTCGACCAGGACCACTTTCCGGACGGCCACTGCCGTGAGGTCGGCGTCTTCGACGTGAGCGCCTTTGCGTCGGTCCCGGAGGAGCCCGCCGATCCCGTGTTTGCGAGCGCGAGCCAGCCGCCAGACTCCACGACCGAAGTCTCGCTCCGGTGGCGGGTGTATCAGCCGGGAAGCTTTGTCGTCAACTTGCCCGCTGACTTGCCGGATCGCTTCGGCGCGAAGTTCAACCAGGGCCGCTTCGGCCAGGCGGACGGCTCTCCCGAGCGATACACGGACATAGTCACCGAGCCGGCGGGCGACGATCGGTTCATCACAGACGTGATCAACGGTCGCCAGTCGGACTTTGTCAGAGCCGAGCTGGTGCAGCTGGTCCCGCTGGGATGGACCATGGCGCGAATGCCCTTCCGCAAGCCTCAGTTCTTGAGTCTGGGCGCGGACGACGTTCCGGCCTATCTCTATCTCGCCGAGGAGGGTCTCTCGGGCTTCATCCAGCTCGAGGCTGTCGAACCGGGAGCCTGGGGCAACGGAATCGCGGTCACCGCACGCAAATCCGGCCCGGCCGTTTACGACGTGGAGATCCGTTACCAGGCGAGTCGCTTCGAGAACGCCCGATCGGTCGTCCTCGGGACCCCGCTCGCGGCAGCCGCCCAGGAGCTCTTGAAGCCGGGTCCTGTCGGAGTGCTGCAGGCCAAAGCGGCGGGGGTTCTCGCAGCGGTTACGAGAGACGCCGCGCAAACCATGACCCAGTGAAGCCGCACAACACACTTCAAGGAGGAACGACGATGGCAACCATGCCGGACGCCTACATCCCGCACAAACCGGGGGACCTCATCACTGCCGAGGACTGGAACGCGATGCAAGGGCTGATCCAGAACGACATCGGCTCCAAGATCAAGACGGCAATCGGCGACATCAAGAAAGTCGGTCAGGCGGGCGACGCCGGCACGCTCGGTGGAAAGACGCCGCAGGACCTCGAGAAATCGATCCTGGAGAAAGTGTTTCAGGAGCTGCCAAAGCGCAGCGGCTACCGGATGATCTTCAAGAACCTCGCCGTCAATGAGGAGAAGGTCATCAAGCACGACCTGAAGGCTTGTCCGCTCGTCGACGTGTATCAGCTCGACTACTTCCGGGTGGTCTGCTCGGAAGACGAACAGAGGCGCGATGAGTGGGTCAACTTTTACCTCTACCACAGCGGCGAGAAGAGATTCAAACCGCCGGTCAGCACCTCAGGCGTCGGAACGATCGTGATCGAGAGTTCGGACGCGAAGAATCATCCCTACAAGGTTTCCTTCGCCGACATGCTCTCTCGTTACGGCGTCGAGTACGACGACGATTCCAGCCTCGGGGACATCGTCACCGACTTCTGGACTGCGCTCTTCGCCGATCCGAACGACCGATTCGATGAGGACCAGTATTGCCACTCTCCCTGGTTCGATCGATGCTGCTCCAGCGAGGAAACCTCGGTCGGCGACCTGAAGAAGCGCGGCGAGTGGGACGACCTGTGGTTTCAGATGCGGCCCGTCAAGACCATCAACTACCCGCTGGACGCGGGCGGGCAGCCCGCTCCAGCAGCTCCGGCTCTGAAGACCTCGCCGTTTGGATTTCAGTTCCCTCACAACATCCTCGTCAACCACTTCGATTTCGACACGCTGGGCGTACGGCTGCTCGCCGATCCCATGTACCCGAAGGCGCTGACGGAGAAGGGCACCAGGAATGGCGACAAGAACCCGAACCCGATCGACGGAACCCACGAGAAGGTCATGCTTCTGCTGAAGGTCTGAGCCGGAATTCCTCCGGCTGGGCCCGAATCCAACGGCGTCGGTATATCCTATGATCCAACGAGACTCGTTCGCTGATCGGATTCCCTTCCAGGGCGATCGTGTGTTCCGACTGCGGCGCATTCCCGAGGGCGCGCGGATCCTGAAGGCCGTCGCGAGAGTGATCCCAATCGACGCGCCCGATTTCATACAGGAAATCTCGTTTGGGAATGCTGCACAGACTTTCGGAGCCACCGGGACCTCGACCGAAGACTGGGTCGAAGTCGATTTCCATGCCCGCCGAACGCTGGTCAGCGTCCGGGGATCCGAACTGGGCCGCACGACCTTGCAGGCCGATTTCGGGGGCGGCGTCTACGTGAACATCAGCAGGACGGGGGCCTTTCTGGCGCCGCCGCCCGACGTGGCTTTCACGTTCGACGACGCTGACGGCGGTTCTTTGCCCGGTCTCGCCGTGACGAAGTTCAAACTGACCAAGCCAGGACACGTAGCGACCGGGAGCCCGAAGCCCCAGGTCGACGGGGTCTCGATCCGCAATACGCCTTCGAACGTAAGCCTCCGCCTCGGAAGCCTCGGCCCTGTCTGGACCCACCTCGGCGACCTGACTGCCGCGGAAGCCACGGGCGACTTCGCGTCCATCCTCCAGGCATTTCTCGAAACGGCGTCGATCGAGAACGGTTACTACCTCGTGCCCCTGGTCCTTCATTCGGATTCTCTGACCCGCTTGGGACTCGGGATCGAAGCGGAGTTCGTGGGACAGCAAAGTGCGATCGGCGCTGGCCTCTCCGACGTCGCCCTCGCCTTCGACGTCAGTGGACGTGTGCCTCCCAAAGCCGAGGTCCTGAGCGTCGTTTTGCCCCGCGACGCCCGCGTCGTGCCCGAGCAGACGGCAGCCCGAGTCAAAGGTGCCTTCGAAGAAACC
>DASRPJ010000311.1:0-5354 GCA_035646435.1 Thermoanaerobaculia bacterium
TCCCGGGCGAGGTCGTCCCGGCCGGCTCCCGCCTTCCACCGGTCCGTCTTGTAGTCCACGACGAGCCACTCGCCGTCCTCCTCGAAGAGAAGGTCGATCTTTCCCTCGACGAGAAACCCCGAGGCGTCTCGAAACAGGACGGGCGTCTCGGTCAGGCGCCGGCTCGCCCGCGCCGAACGTCGGAAGAGATCCGAGGCGACGAGCTTTCCGACCAGGCGACGGACCTCGGAGGTTTCCGCGGGAGCGAGCTCCCAGGACGCGCCCGATTCGTCGGCCGCTTCCCGGGAAGCGCTTCCCCGCTCCACGATCGCCTGCATGGCTTCGTGGACCGCGGATCCGATCCGCTCCGCGCGAGAGGGCGTCGCCGCCGGCTCCCGATCTTCCCGCGGCCGGTCCTCGCTCGGCGCCTCGCTCGCCGCGTCGTGCCCGCCCGCCCTCCGCAAGGGGAGAGACCGCGCATCGGCGAGCACGTCGCGACGGGCCTCGATTTCCGCTATCGATTTGGCGAGCGCGTTCGCGGCGTCGAGGTCCGGCCGCTCGACCACCTCGAGGCGGATCGGCTCGGTGGGCTCGGGCGACGCGATCGCGACCAGCCCGGGAAACTGGCTCGGATCCATCCCCTTCCAGAATCGTCCGAGGTTGTTCGTGTCCCGGTCGCGCGCGTCCGTACGGCCTTTCGTCTTCGTTTGCCGGATCGGCCGCCAGCAGGAAACGACTAGCAGGTCTTTCGCGCGAGTCGCCGCAACGTAGAAAAGGCGCTTCTCCTCAGCTTGCTCGCGATCCTCGTTCTCGCGCTTCGCCTCGCGAAAGCCGGGCGTCTCGACCGCGACTCCCCCCATGGCGGCCATCGTCCCCCAGATCCGGGAGCTGCCCCCGAAAACGATCGTCGGGTTCTTCGCGCCGGTCTGGGTCGCGAGATCGGCGACGTACACGACGGGGAACTCGAGCCCCTTCGCCTTGTGCACGGTCAGGATGCGCACCGCCTCCTCTTCCTCTTCGAAGGCGCGCGGCTCGCCGGTCTCGGTTCCCGCTTTTCCCTCGAGCGCACGCACGACCGATCCGAAAGACAGACCGGACGCCGACAGGTCGCCCGCAATCACCGCGAGCCGCTCGAGGTTGGCGGCGGCCTGCAGGCCGTGCTCGGCGGCGCGCGCGATCTCGATCGCGCCGGTCTCCGCGTAGAGATCGTGGAGAGTGTCAGCGGCCGAGCGCGAGTGCCGGGTCGAGCGGAGCCGGGCGAGGAGGTCGAAGGCGTCCTGGAGGCGCCCCGTTCCCATGGCGGGACGGTCGTACCGCAACGAGCCGCCGCTCAAACGCTCGGCGAGCATCTCTTCGTCCGAGAAAGAGAAGAGGGGCGACTTCAGCGCGGCGTACAGGCTCACGACGTCGTGGGGGTTGTCGATCGCCTTCACCGCCGCGACGACCGCCGCCGTCTCCTCCCGCTCGTAGAACTCCTGCCCTCCCTCGAGGACGCTCGCGACGCCGTGCCGCGCGAGAGACTCCTGGAAGTCGGCGACCCTCGCGTTGGTGCGCACGAGGATCGCGGCGTCGCGCGCGCGGATCGAGCCGGAAGCGATCCGCGCGGAAAGGTCGCGGGCGATGGCCGCCGCCTCGCGGGCATCCGTGTCGTAGTCCTTTTCCCGCCAGTAGTCGGGAGGGTCGAGGTAAACGATGCGCTCTCCGGGCGGGGGAGTCCGCACGACCCACGGCGCGAGCGGCGAGTACTCGATTTCGTAGGGGCGGCCGGGGTCGCCGACGAGAAGTCGCCGGAAGACTTCGTTCACCCATCGAAGGATCGCCGGATAGCTGCGCCGGCTCGCTTCGAGGGACTCGCGCTCGAGACCGCGGGCGGCGGCGCGGTACGACTCGACGTCGGCACGGCGGAACCGGTAGATCGACTGCTTCGGATCGCCCACGACGAAGAGCCGTCCCGGGACAGGCCGGATGGAGCGCCAATCCTCCTCGCCGCCGTCGGCGGCGGAGAGGCGGAGGAGGATTTCCATCTGGAGAGGGTCCGTGTCCTGGAACTCGTCGACGGCGATGAACTCGAATCGCCGGCGGAAGTGCGCGCGGGCGGCAGCCGATCCCTTGAGGAGGTCTCGGGCGGAGAGGAGCAGGTCGTCGAAGTCGAGGAAGTTCCGGCGGCGCTTCTCGGCCGCGACCGCGGCGAGGTAGCCCGACCCCGGCTCGACGAGGCGGTCGAGCGCGGCGGTGAGCGCCGGCCACTTGCGTACCTGGGCGGCGAACTGCTTCTCGCGGAAGAATCCCTTGATCTTCTTGACGAGATCGCCGGTCTCATCCTTCCGTTCCTCGGTCCAGAGGCCCGAGCCGCCGGTCAGAGCGCCCCCGGGGAATGCTCCTTCGGCCCGCTCCGCGAGCTCCTCGAGAGACTTCGAAGCGGAGAGCGAGTCGAGGAAGCTCGAGATCTCCCGGAGATACGCGATGGCGGCTCCCGCAGTCGTGCGCGCGTCGCCGACCGCGACCGCGAGCTCCGCTTTCCAGCGCGCGAAGAGCGGAACGATCGACGCGACCTCGGCGTGCGGGAGACTGGCGTCGTCCAGCCGGGTGCGCTCGTTGTAGAGAGCGCGCGCGATCTGCGTGAGCGACGAGCCCATTTCATCCTCGAGGCGGCCGACGACGATGCCCTCCCGCAGCGCGTTCGCGATCGCGCCGTTCGGGCTCTCCTCGATCTCGCGCCGCCACCAGTCGTTCCAAACGCGATCCGCCAGCTCGGCGGACGCCGTCGGGTCGAGCTGCGAGAAGTCGGGGTCGAGGCCCGCTTCGAACGGCCGCTCGCGGAGGAGCGCGAGACAGAACGAGTGGATCGTCGTGACTTCGCCGCGGTCGAGCTCGCGAAGCGCCTCTTCCGCGCGGTCGCGCCGGGGATGCGTGGAGTCCGACGCGATCCTCTCGAGCGCCCGGCGGAGGCGGACTTTCATTTCGCCGGCGGCCTTCTCCGTGAACGTGAGGGCCGCCACGCGCGCGAGCGAAAGGGGCGGCGAGGCCTCGACGGCGCGGTGCAGGAGGACCTCGATCAGGATGTGGGTCTTGCCGGTACCCGCCGACGCCTCGACGAGCACCGAGCGGCCCGTCTCCTGGACGATTCTCCGGCGGGTTTCGGCGTCGGGAGGCAGCGGCTCCGGCGGTCCGGCACTCACTGGATATCCTCGAGCGCAGCGAGCATCCGGACTCCGGGATCGGCGTCTTCGCTCTTCGCGCCGTAACGCTTCTCGTGGCCGGGACCGCACACGGTCTGGTAGTCGCAGAAGAAGCACGGATTCTTCGAAATGAAACCCTCCGTTCGCGGACGGAAGACCCCCTGGCGGATCGCGGATTCCATCGTGTCCATCACGAGCTTGAAGTTTTCCAGCAGCTGGCCGCGCGGCTCGACGTCGAACCCGACGGGGACGGCCTTGACGGCTCCCCCGGTGCTGTCGGGAGCGACAAACAGGTACTCGCCGCGGATCGTTTCCGGCAGCTCTTCGGAGCGACAGAGCGTCTCCGCGGCGAAGTGGGCGTACACGGGGAGCTGAGAGAGCTCGCCTCCGAACACGAATCGACCCCTCACGACGGCCGTCTCGATGCGCCCGGCGTTCGTGAGCTTGCGCGGTACCTTGAAGTCGGTCACGCGCAGAAGCGATTTGTCTTGCGAGACAGCGACGAGGTCGATCCGTCCCGCCATCGGCCACTCTCCGGAGGCGGTGACGTACGTCAGCGGCTCGTCGGATGACAGAACCGGGTCTTCGACGGCGGAGCGGCGCGGTCCGAAGCGGACCTCCGCGCCGGCGGGAGCGAAGTTGCCCGGGAGGTCGCGCTCATGACGAAGCCATGCCTCGAGCTGCTCGACGAGACGAGCCTCGGCGATCTCACGGAGAAGGGAGGGCGAGATTCGATAGCCGTTCTCGTCCTCCCACGCCGCGAGCGCATCCGCGGCGTGGCGCCGCGAGAGGACGGCGGCGTCGCCGGCGTCGAGCGAGCCGAACGGCATCCCGCGGCGTTCCCAGGCGACGCGCCGGGCGGCGTCGTGGAAGAGCGACCCGCGTCCGAGATCGTCCACTTCGCCGCGCTCCGACGCCTCGTCGAAAGCCCGGAGCTTGAGGACGCGGGCGAAGAAGAAACTGTACGGACACTTCGCGAACATCTCGACCGCGGAGGGGGACAGGGGTTTCTCGGACAGTCGGGCGTGAACCCCCGCCAGGAGATCCGCGTCGCGGATGCGACCCTCGAAGGGGCCGTACGCCGGACGGCGCCGCGATCCGGCTGCCTCCCGGGCCCGCGCGAGAGCCGGAAACCCGTGAGCGAGCGTGGAGGCGCCGTGGAGGCGGAGCACCTTGCGCCGCGCTTCCGAGGCGTTCAGGGCGGGACCCCCTTCACCAGCAACGCCGAGCCTGGTGACCCGCAGCGAGGCGGGGCGCCGTTCTCCGGCGTAGTCCGAGGTCTCGACCGGCCGTCCTTCCGAGGCATCGACCGCGCGCGTGAAGAGCTGCGACGGCGTCCTCTCGCGGTCGAGGCTCGCGTCGCGGCGCGCGGCGACGAGCGTCAAGCGGCGCGCGGCCGCGTCGGCGCACGCCGCGAAGACGAACCGCTCTTCGTCCGGCCGGGGAAAGACTTTCTGGGAGAGCGGCTGCGCGGTGACGTTCGCCAGCTCTTCCCGCTCTTCGTCGAAGAGCAGCGGATCCGGCCGGGCCATCGCAGGAAACTTGCGTTCGACGAGACCGGGGACGAGGACATGATCGAAAGAGAGGCCCCGAACGGCCATCGCGGAAAGGATGGCCACGCCGTCGCGGCCGAGGCGTCCGCCGGGCACCCGTTGCCGCGCGAGCGCGGAGACGAACGTTTCGAGCGCGACCTCTCTCCCGACCCGGTCCCCCGACGAGTCGAGCGACGCGACCGCGTCGGCGGCCGACGTGATTTCTTCGGGTGCTCCGGCCGGACCGAAGAGCCGGTCGATCCGGCGGCGAAGCTCCTCGCCCCACGCGGCCCACGGAAGGAGCTCTTCGCTCCAGGCGGTCGCCGAGTCGCGAACGGCCGCCCAGGCGCTGGCGAGGCGCACCGCCGCGAGGCGCCCCTCCTCGGTTCGCGCGAGGCTTCCCGACCTCCGATCGGCGTCCTCCGCGCCCTCCTCTTCCGGCCGCGCGTGAGTCAGCCTCTCCGTGCCCCGGTTCCAGTCGTCGACTCCCCGCACGATCCCCGCCTGGCTCGCGAGAAGGCGAAAAAGCGCGGCGTCCGAGCCGCCCCGAACCGTCTCGAGGAGCTCGAGCACGTCGAGGACGTCTTCGCGGCGGAAGCCGTCCTGCTCGACCCTCAGCCACGCCCGGACGGCCCGGCCCGCGGGTGATTCGGAGCCGGCCTCG
>DASRPJ010000312.1:0-2633 GCA_035646435.1 Thermoanaerobaculia bacterium
CGGTGCGGTCGACCACTTCGAGCAAGCCGCGTCGGGTTGGCCGGATTTCCCGGGTCTCGTCAATTGGCTGGGGAAGTGCAAAGTCACGGGAGTGCCGGCCGCCAGGATATTCAACTCGCTCTGGTGAACGGGACCGGTCGCGCGAATTCGCGATCCTGAGAAGAGTCTGGCGACTCGTGCCCCTCACCCTGCCCTCTCCCCGGACGGGAGAGGGTGGGGGATCCCGCCAGGGTTGACTTCAGTCCGAGTCGGTCGACGTCTCGCCCACTTCGTTGCCCACCTTGCGCGCGAGCGCGTCGACGGCGCTGTCCTCGAGACCCTTCGGACCGAAGCCGTGCCGCGCGAAGTCGACCCAGTCGCCGTCGGCGTCGATCTGGATGGTGAGGAGGCGTGCCTTGTCGGTCCAGCAGACTCGCACTTTCATCTCGGGCGACGTGAACACGGTGCGCCGGTCTCCCGGAGAGTCGGGTGCCCCGTCGTCCTTTCCGGGCGTGAACCCCTTGTCGCGGAGAGCCGAGCCGATTCGGTCGAAGGCGCCGTTCACGGTCAACATAGCGGACCTCGCTCCTGGTTTTCCGGCATTCTATTAGCCCCGGGCGCTGGAGTCGGAAGCCAGGCTCAGCACCTGATCGCGCTCGACCCGGTCGGCCCGGCCCGCCGCGAGAGCCGCGGGGCCGCGGTCGCGCCACCAGGCCCCCGCGTCCTCCCGGCTCCAGGGCGGTCGGACGGCGCAGGCCTCGAGCATCGCGTCCAAGGCCTCTGCCGAGTCCGGCCGTTCTTCCCGGCGGAACGCGAGGCAGCGGCCGAGGAGATCCTCGAGCGAGGCCGGCACGGCGTGAGGCGAAGCGGTCGAAAAGGGGGGCGGCGGACCGCGCCGCTCCATCCGGAAGACCTCGATCGCCGTTCGGCCCGGGAACGGAGACTTTCCCGTCAGCAGGAAGTACCCGACGGCTCCGAGAGCGAAGATGTCCGAGCGCGCATCCACGAGCGTGGGATCGCTCATCCCTTCGGGCGCCATGTAGAGCGGGGTTCCGAGGAGCGAGCCATCCTGTGAGAGCGCGGCGTCGTCCGAGCCTCCCGACGCATCCCCGGCGGGCACGCGCTCGACGGCGCCGACGTCCTTGACGAGACCGAAGTCGAGGACCTTCAGAAAGTCGGGGATGCCGCCGTAGACGCAGACCATCAGGTTGGCCGGTTTGATGTCGCGGTGAATGAGGCCGGCGGCGTGCGCTTCGGAGAGCGCGCCGCAGGCCTGCCGCAGAAAGTGCACGGCGCGGGCGGGCGGCACCGGCCCGTCCAGCTCCACGAGCTGCAGCAGGTTGACGCCGTTCAGGAGCTCCATCGCGTAGTAGAAGACGCCCTCGGTCGTGCGGCCGTAGTCGTAGATCGCGATCGTGCTCGGGTGAGTCAGACCGGCCGTGAGCTGGACCTCTCTCTCGAACCGCGCGAGCGAGCGCTCGCCCTGGGTCCCGGGCGCGAGCAGCTTGACCGCGGTCGGACGCCGCAGGAGAGCGTGTCGCGCTTCCCAGACGTCTCCCATCGCGCCGTGGCCGATTCGGGCGACGAGACGATAGGGACCGACCTTCTCCACCTGGCGACGAAGTCGCGAGATCGTGCGGAGGGAAGTCACCGTCGCGAGGCCGAGCAGCGCGGCGAGGACGCCGGCGGCGGCGATCCCGACCGCTCCGCGCCGGGACGGCAGGAACGCGCCGGGAAGCGTGAAAACGGAGAGGGACCAGCGGCGGTCGGCGAACTGCACCGGGAACTCGAGACGAAAGCGGCTCCGTTCTGTCAGCGCGCTCGCGTCCTTCGGTCGCTCCGCCAGGAGAAGAGTCTCCTGCGCCTCGGGGTCGCGCAGAACGAGACCGAGGCCGAAGGTGTCGACGGCCATGGCGGCGTTGTCGACCACCGGCGCGACGCGAACGATCGCCATCGTGAATCCCGTGAGCGCCCTCCGGCGCGCCGCGAGCGAAGCGGGATCGCCCTCCCTGTAAACCGGCGAGTAGATCCCGACGACCGGCAGGGTGTCCGGCTTCCCCGCGTCCTCGATCAAAGCGAAGGGCTGGGACGCCGCGATCCGGCCCGAGTCGCGCGCGTTCTCGGCCGTGCTCCACCGGATCGGATCGGCCGCCACGTCGAAGCCGAGGGCGAGAGCGCTCGGCGGCTCCATGTAGTGAATCGGAACGTAGAGGTCCCGCCGGCCGGCCTCGCGCGGTTTTCCGTCGGCGATCTCCCAGAAGCGGTACTCCGTCAGGCCCGCGGCGTGCGCCTCGGCCTCGTAGGCGGCCCGCTCGGGTTCGCGGACGACGGGGAGCCACTCGTAGGCGTAGACGAGCCGCTGGCGCTTCAGCATCGGGTCCGTCAGCAGTCGGAACTGCCGGCGCGTGATTTCGCCGGCCGCCTCGAGAAAGCCCGTGAGGGTGGTCAGGTTCTCCTGCGGCAGGAGAAGTCTCTCCGCCAGCGCTGCCTGCAGGCGCTGCGCGCGCTCCGTGAAGGCGAGGTGGGAGGCCGCCTGGGCCCGCGCGAGCAGGTACGATCCGAGACCGAGCGACAGGGCCGCGAACACGCTGGCGGCGAGGACGTCGGTGCCGCGGATCGAGGCGCGCCAGGAGGCAAATGCGGAGCGGAGGCGA
>DASRPJ010000313.1:0-4678 GCA_035646435.1 Thermoanaerobaculia bacterium
TCTGCGCCTCCGGCCTCTTCGCCGGCCAAGGGATGTGGATGCCCGAGCAGGTCCCGGCGCTCGCGCCGGAGCTCGCGAAGTCCGGCCTGAAGCTCGACCCCCGGAAGCTCGCCGACCTGACCGGCGACCCGATGGGCGCCATCGTCTCTCTCGGCGGGTGCAGCGCGTCGTTCGTGTCGCCGCAGGGCCTGATCGTGACGAACCACCACTGCGTCTACAGCTACCTCCAGTTCAACTCGACCCCGCAGAAGAACCTGATCGAGAACGGTTTTCTCGCGAAGGCGGTCGGAGAGGAGATTCCCGCCGCCCCCGACGCGCGGGTCTGGGTGACGACCTCGATCGAGGACGTGACGGACCGGGTCCTCGGGAAGGCGGGGGAGAGGGTCTCCGACCTCGAGCGCCACGGCCGGGTCGAGCGCCGCCGCAAGGAGCTCGTCCGCGACTGCGAAAAGGATCCCGGCACCCGCTGCACCGTCCCGGCGTTCTTCGAGGGGTCGAAGTACTGGCGGATCAGGCAGCTCGAGATCCGCGACGTCCGCCTCGTCTACGCGCCGCCCCGCGGGATCGGCAATTACGGCGGCGAGGTGGACAACTGGATGTGGCCGCGGCACACGGGGGACTTCGGCTTCCTGCGCGCCTACGTCGCCGCGGACGGCCGCCCCGCCGATTTCGCGAAGGAGAACGTGCCGTACCGGCCGAAGCGCTTCCTGAAGGTCTCGACCGCGGACGTCGACCCGGGCGACCTCATGATGACGATCGGCTACCCGGGCAAGACGTTCCGGTACGAGCTCGCCGGGGAGGTTCGCGAAGCGCAGGAGTTCGACCTCCCCACGTCGATCCGCTACCGCAAGGAGCTCATCCGGATTCTCGACGAAGCGGGCAAGGAGCGGAAAGACGTCGCGATCAAGAACGCCGCGCGCCTGCGGAGCCTCCTGAACTACCTGAAGAAGTACGAGGGGACGCTCGAGGCGTTCGACCGCGGCAACCTGATCGAGCGGCGGAAGGCGGAAGAGGCGGAGATCGCGGCGCTCGTCGCGGGCGATCCGGCGGCGAGGAAGAAACACGAGGAGGCGCTCGCCGGGATCGCGCGCGCGAACGAGAAGCTCTCGGCCACGCGCGACCGGGACGCCGTCCTCGAGTGGTTGTACGGCGCCTCCCCGATGCTCTCCCAGGCGAACACCGTCTGGCGGCTCGCGGGCGAGCGTTCGAAGTCCGACATCGAGCGCACGACGGGTTTCCAGGAGCGCGACTGGAAACGGATGCGGGCGGCGGTCTCGCGAGCGCAGCGCACGATCGAGCCGGCGAGCGACCGCGCCGGCCTGCGCTGGTTCCTGCTCGAAGCCTCGAAGCTCCCGAAGGGCCAGCGGATCGCCGCGGTCGACGACGCGCTCGCGGCGACCGGTGAGAAGGACGCGGCGGCCGCCGTCGACGAGTTCCTCGACCGGCTCTACGCCGGCACGAAGATCCACGAGGCGGAGGCGCGCCTCGCGATGTTCGAGGAGCCGCGCGAGAAGCTCGCGGCGCGCAAAGACGCGATGCTCGCGTTCGCGGCGGACCTTCGGCGGGTCATGGACGAGAAGCAGCGCCGCGACGACGAGGTCGCGGGGGCGATGCTGCGGTGGAAGCCCGGTTACGTCGCGCTCCTCCAGAAGCTCCGCAAGGGACGGGTCTATCCCGACGCGAACGGCACGCTCCGCGTCTCGTTCGGGCACGTCCAGGGCTACTCCCCGCGCGACTCCGTCCAGTACGCCGCGCAGACGACGGTCCGCGGAATCGTCGAGAAGAAGACCGGCCGGGACCCCTTCGACAGCCCGCAGGAGCTCCTGACCGCCTCCACGGCGAAGAAGCTCGGGGCCTACGCGGACCCGGAGCTCGGCGACGTGCCGGTGAACTTTCTTTCGAGCGGCGACATCACGAACGGAAGCTCGGGCTCCGCGACGCTGAACGCGTCCGGCGAGCTCGCCGGTCTCGCCTTCGACGGCAACTACGAGGCGATGGGCTCGGACTACCTCGTCAACCCCGACGTGACCCGCACGATCCACGTCGACTCGCGGTACGTCCTCTGGGTCATGGACGCGATCGACGGCGCGCACAACCTGATCCGCGAGATGGGCCTCCCCGTCCGGTTCTCCGGGAGCGGCGTCGCGAGCGGAGGAGCGTCGGCGCCCTGAGACCGAACCGCCCGGCCGACGCGCCCGCGCGAGCGCAATCGGCCGGGCGCCCGAGGGACTAACAGGGAATGGGGCCGTGGGTACGGCAGGGATCATCATCCGGGGGCGGGGGCGGAGGGTCAGGATCTTCGAACGTGCGGATCATCCCCGTCACCCCTTTCTGGATCCTCAGGAGAAGACTCGGCTGGGTGGCCGGGGCCCGGACGATGCGGCGGGAGTTGCCGCGCGCGTTGCTCGCGGGCTTCGCGGACGCCATCGCCGAACAGAAGACGAACAGGGCAAGTGCGGACAGGACCTTCTTCACGTAGACCTCCTCGACGATCGAAGTCGTCTCGGAAGCTCGTTGAGAGCGCTCTTCTTGGCTTCCTGGCTATGGAGTGCCGGTAGCCGGCCGGAATTGGGACAAGAAACTTTTCGACGGGGTTTTCGTCCAGCGGAGGATCAACCTCCCGGGGGGGCTCGCGGAAGGAATCAGCCGGCTTTCGACCTCATCGCCTCGCAAACCGTGTCCCCGGCGTTGCGGAGGAGCTCGCCCAGGCGCTCGAACTCCGAGGAGCGCCCCGTGACTGCCTCTTCGATCTGACTCACGATGAAGGGATCGAGCGCGCCGAGCCGCTCGACGGTCGCCCGGAAGATCCCGAGGCGGTGAAGTGCTCGTCCCGTGTCGCCGCTGCGCGCCCAGTTCTCGATCTCCCGGAGAGAGGCCTTCAACGCGTCGCCGGGGAGCCCCAGCGCATCGAAAGCCCGCGCAGCCTGCAGGAAAGATTTCGCGGCGTCCGCGTGCCGCCGCGCCAACTCCAACATCTCTGCGAGACCGAGGCGCGTGAACGCCAGCAGAGGGGGATGGTTCTCCTGAGAGAGCTTGCGGAGAGCTCGCGAATACTCGCGTCGAGCCTCGTCCTGCCGACCGAGGCGCGCGAGCGAGACCCCCAGGCTGTTGATCGCCGAAACGTAGTTCTTCCAGAGTTTCTCGCGCTCGAAGATCCGCACGGCGGCGCGGAAGTGGACGGTCGCCTCCTCGTCCCGGCGCAGCCCCGACAGGGCAATGCCCTCGGCGACCCGCGCGCGAGCGGCGTAGTGCTCGAGGCCGAGCTCGTCGAAGGTGGACCGCGCTCGACGCGCGAGAGCGAGTCCCTCGCCGGGGCGCTCCGCGAACGATCGCCTCTGCGATTCCTGGTATTCCGTGAGCGCGAGCCGGATCTCCTCGTTCACGCCGTCGCCGGGGAACGAGCGGTACGCGGCCTCGAGGTGAGCCTTCGCTCTTTCGAGCTCTCCCGTCCAGGTCGCGGCATGGCCCGCGAGCAGGTGAGCCTGGCCGGCGATGGTCGTCATCGGAACGAGGGTCTCCGCGTCCGACCTCACCCCCCCACCCTCCGCGTCCCCCCGGAACGTCCGCGCAAGCACCTCTTCGGCAAACCGCAGGCAGGAGGCGGGAATCTCGGAAGTCCGGGTCGTCGCCTCCTCGAGCGCGTACAGGAGAAGGTAGCGCGTCGCGGGGTCTGCGAACGAAAGACGGCCGAGGTACGCGCTCGTCGCTTCGGGAGACTCCGCGAGCGTCGCGAGAAGGCCGGCGACCTCCGCGTCCGCGCGCTCCGCGTGGGAGAGCGCGCTCTCAGCGAGCTCGCGCGTGACCCGCGACGTCTCCGCCGATGGCGCCGGCCGCTCCCGGAAAGGATCGTCGGGCGCAAAAGCGACTTCGGCGTCCTCCGCCGAAGCTCGCGACGCCCCGATGCGACGGAGCGCGGCATCGAGCGGCCGG
Organism: Thermoanaerobaculia bacterium; assembly: GCA_035646435.1. Classification (GTDB taxonomy): domain Bacteria; phylum Acidobacteriota; class Thermoanaerobaculia; order UBA5066; family Gp7-AA6; genus Gp7-AA6. Next base: position 3,931 of record DASRPJ010000313.1, read on the forward strand.
ATCTCGGTCAAGGTGATGAGGCATTCCTCGCACTCGTCGAGGTGGCGGAGGATGTTCGCGTGCTCGGACTCGTCCAGGTCTCCCGCGGTGTAGCGCAGGAGCGCGAAGTCGTCGGGGTGACGGGCGTTCACGCGAGACACCGCCGGAGCTTCTGCAGGCATCGGGTGATCGTCTTCCACACGCCGGAATAGGCGAGCGCCGTCCGGTCGGCGGCTTCGCGCAGGGTCTGGCCCTCCACGTAGTAGGCGAGAAGAAGCTTGCGGCAGCCCGCGGAAATCTCCTCGAGCGCCTGCTCGACCGTGAGACGCGAATCGATCCCCTCGGAAGCCGAGGGGCTCGGCGCCTCCTCCACCGTCTCGCAGTCCCCGCGGTCGAAGACGCGGTATCGCGCCTTCTGGTGCCGGAGGAACCGACAGCAGCGGGCGTGAAAGACGGTGAATATGAACCCGCGGGGGCTGGAGAGGAGCGATCTCTGCCGCAGGACTTCGAGCGCCGTTTCCTGAAGGAGGTCCTCGGCGGCGTCGGAGTCGATCCCGAAGCGGGTGCGCGCGTACGCGACGAGCCGCGAGCGCTCGGCGGGATCCGAGAGGACCCCTTCCACAGCGGTCCGTCCGAGGAGCGGTGTCTCGAGTTCCATGTCCGGAGTCTCCGACTCCGATTAGTCTTGTCTAACGGTGTCGCGCGCCGTCTTTTCCATGATCCTATCCCGGCAGAGCCTCGGGGCGCTCGCCGTCGCCGCTCTGGCCGC
>DASRPJ010000314.1:0-9710 GCA_035646435.1 Thermoanaerobaculia bacterium
CGGGTAGACGTCGATCAACTTGACGACCCAGTCCGAGTCCGTGCCGCTCGTGGAGGCGACGAGGTTCACGATCGGCTCGCCGCCGATCTTCACGGGCGACGTGAGGACGTCCGACACGAAGACGGCGACGTCCGGACGGCCAGAGGCTTCGCGCTGGTCCGACACGAGCCACTCCTTCCACGTCTTGCCGCCGTCGTGGCCCGAGGGGAACGCGGGGCGGGAAATGTACGGGACCGGCTTCGCCGGGTCGGACACGTACTCCGCGAATGCGGCGCCGCCCGCCGCCGGCGCCGCGAAACCGGCCTTGCCGCCTGCCGCGAGATAGAGCGGCGTCGGTTTGCCAACGGGCCACGCGTCCAGGCGCCGCCACGTGTTCGTCCCCGTCTCGAAAGCGACGACCGGCGCGATGTCCGCTTTCGGCGCGCCGTCCTTCAGGTGCTGGTCGAGGAACGGGCGGAGGACCTCACGGCGGAACGTCAGCGCGGTGTCCGCGCCGAAGCGAAGCGCTCCGAGCGAGCTGCCGTCCCAGATCGCCTGTCCGTGGTTCCAGGGGCCGATCACGAGGAACACCTTGTCGTTGGCCGTGTCCTTCGGCTCGATCGCCTTGTAAACGGCGGGCGCTCCGTAGCTGTCCTCCTGGTCCCACAGGCTGTGGACGAGCATCACCGGCACCTTCAACGGCTGGGCCGCGAGGATCTTGTCCACGGCCTGGTCGCGCCAGTAGGCGTCGTACGAGGGGTGCGCGACGAGCTGCCGCCAGAAGCCGAGCTGCTCCATCCCGCGCCGGCGGCCGAGCTCGCCGGCGGAACCGGCCTGGAGGAACAGGTCGTACTCGTCGAAGTGGCTGTTCCACCAGAGCTTCTCGTTCTTCCGCGTCGCCTGCTGGTTGTAGACGAACGCCATCATCTGCTGGCGAAAGGCGCCGTAGTGGAACCAGTCGTCGCCGATCCAGCCGTCCACCATCGGGTTCATCGGCACGGAGACCTTGAGGGCCGGGTGCGGGTTGACGAGCGCCATCAACGGCAGGAACCCGTTGTAGGAGATGCCGAGAATTCCGACCTTGCCGTTGCTCTCCTTCACGTTTTTCACGAGCCACTCGATCGTGTCGTACGTGTCCGTCGAGTGGTCGACCGGCGTCGGGTTCTGCGGACCGGAGAGCGGGCGGTTCATCACGTAGTCGCCCTCGGACCCGTACTTGCCGCGAACGTCCTGGACGACTCGGATGTAACCGCCTTCGACGACGACATCCGTCGCGTTGTCGTATCCGTGGAGGCTCGCGCCGAGGTGCGCGCTCTTGGCGTGGGTCGTCAGAGCGTCGGCGTCGTACGGCGTCCGGGTGAAGAGGATGGGCGCGCCTTTCGCGCCTCTCGGCACGAGGATGACGGTGTGGAGCTTCACTCCGTCGCGCATCGGAATCATGACGACCCGCCGAACGTAATCGAAGCTCTCGGTGACCGGCTTGAAGTCCGCCGGGGTTTCGCTCGGCAACGCCGGGTACTTCGGGCGAGCGGTCTGCGCGTACGACGAGTCGACCAGCACGAGCGCTCCGACGAGCGCCGCGAGCGTCAGTTTCATGTGTTTCCCTCCAAAGGTGAGGGGACGATATACCGGGGTCAGGCGTGTAGTTTGGCGTTATTCGAATTGCCAATATGCGCGCCTGACCCCGACGACCGGTTGCTCTCCACGGAGAAAAACTGAGTCGGCAGGGTGACAGTCGGGAGGCGGCGGTTTCGACAAACGCCTTTGTTTCCGCACTCCGGCCCGTGGCACTCGCGTTGCGAGATGTCGATGAGTCCGCCGAAGGAACGGCGGGGAGGTAACAGGATGTCGAGAGTATTTCGCATCGCGATTGGATCGGGAGTTCTGGCAGCGGGTCTTGCCGTCGCGGGTGCGTCGACCGCGAGCGCGCAGGTTCGGGTTCGGGGATCGTTTCCGACTCCGCACGGGCGGGTTTCGATCGACGTCGGCCACGGCTTTCCCGTGGGGGGACACGTCCCGTATGGATACGACGTGTACGAGGATCCCTATTACGAGGGCTACGGCTTCGCGTACGAGGACCAGTGGTTTCCGTGCGAGCGGCGTGGGCCCCGTTGGGTCATCGTCGCGGCGCCCGTTCATTATGTGCATCGGCAGTACCGGACCGGGCGGAGCTACCGGAGCGATCGGTATTACTCGCGCGATCGGTACGACCGCCGTGGCGACAGCCGGTACGACCGGTACGATCGGCGCGACGACCGTCGGTACAGCCGCCGGGACGACCGGCGGGGCGACCGGAGAGACGGCCGGGATGGCCGGTCCCGCAGGGGAAGCCGCCGGGGATACTGACGGCGGTAAACCGGGTCAGTAATTCGAGACCGCCCCGCGAGGGGCGGTCTTTTTTTAGTGAACCATGCGCAGCGGGCTGAAAAAGACGTGGAAGAAGCAGGGCTGCGACAGCAGCTGTGCCATAGAGACTTGCCGCCTCAGCTGATCGTCGAAGTGCCGTATTACTGCTTCGCCGGCTGGATCGTTTACGTCGATACCGGTCATAAAGCCGGACACGCCGCCGGCCGGATGGATGTGAGTGAAAGGCGCCTGCGTCTCACCGGAATGACAGCCGTTGCACGTGTTGAGAGAGAAGTGATGGCGCAGATTCGCCGTTCCGAGCGACGCGGGAGGGCCATCCCAGAACGACGGCGGGACGGGCGCACTGCCGCCGAGAAAGGGACTCGCCGAAGAAGGGAAGGCGATCGGCACAGTGTGGCTGTCGGTGAGAACCGACGCACTGTTGGCGTTGATGTAGTCGGCGAGCTTCGGCGTTAGGTTCAGGTCGTCGTCGGGATTCTGCTTCACCGTTACTTCGCGCAGATGCCCAATGTCCGAGTCGTCGGCAGCGATTCGGAATTCGCGTAGCTCCCATGGCGAGGCGAGCGCGATCTCGTTGGTGCGGAGCTGGTTCAGGGAGCTCCTGTTCGGAAGCTGGCTCGGGTTCGTTCCGGCTTCCGTGAACTGGACAGTGATCGCCTCCAGCGCGCTGTTGAACGCCGCTGAACCGACGGGGAGCAACGACCCCAGGTTCTGCCATTGCTGAGCCCATGCCTTGACGGCGGAGCAGCTCGGTTTTTGAATTCCGTATTCGAAGATCACCGTCATCGGCTGCGGCGTACAGCTGGCGACATCGACGAGCGCGAACACAAATCGGCCTTCACCCGCGCTTCCGCCACCGTAGACCGTGTTCTGGCGGAGGTCGACCCGGTTGACGATCGCGAGCAGCTTGAAGGGCGCCTTTCCGAGGTCGAGCGACGTCCCGCCCGACGCGGTGAGCCACGGCGCGATGACCTTGGAAGTGACTCCCGGCGACGTGTTGCGTGCCGAAACGGCGAAGTCGTTGACAGTCTGAGGGAACACCCAGCGCCTCAACCACCTGTCGACAAACTCTGGCGGCGGAATCCCGGTCGCTCCCGTATTCGCGAGCTGCTCCATGAGATGACCGAACGTCCACTTCCCCATTGGGGTGCCGGTATTCGTGCACGGATTGAACGTTCGTCCCGGGTCGTTGATCACGCCCGGATCCGTGATGACGAGCGACGAGGCGACTTTGACGTCAGCGGGATCGACGACTGGAAAAATCGGAAAAAAGCGGCCGGGCCGGAATCGGACGGCAATGGGCAATGTGAGTGTCGGGAGAGCCCTCGATCGACTCACGCGGTGGCCTTCCGGGTTTTCCCTCAGCGGCAGGACGGGAACGCGCCGGAGCGCGTCCGCAGCGGACCGGGTTTCCGGCGTCTCCTCTCCTCTGATCGTCGCGTTCGCGACGAGCTGACGTCCGGCGAAGATGGGGAACGCGCGGCTCCGAGCCGCCGCCTGCTGGGTACGTTGAAGCTGCTCGACGTCGACGCGCACGTAGCCGCTGTGGACCCGGTCGTCTGCCTTCTCGTCCGGAGCTCTACCGTCGTCCCGAAGTACGAGCCTGGCGCGTTCGAGCTGAAGGGTGACGACCGGCGGGGCCGGTTCCCCGGGGGCGAACTCGACATAGAGCGCGGCGTTCGAGCCCTCCTGTGCGGTCGCGAGCAGACGGATCCCGGCGCGTTGAGCGACCGGGGGGACGGTCCGGAAGTCGCGAGCGGTCCGTTTCGCAGCTGAGGGTTTCGTCGATGTCTGAGAAAGGGCCGGAGCAACGGGAGCCACGAGAGTCAACACCGCGAGGGCCGACCGGATCAACGGTGACATCGTTTGCCTCACTTTCGTTCGTCAGTCGGGCCGTGCTCGCGAAAGTCGGAAAGAAGACACACCGACCCAACCAACCGACTGGTCCACTTGGTCATGGGTCGGTTCTGATCTGTGGTTTGGGCTAGGGAGGCGAATCGCACCCCAGGAGGGACCGGCGGCAGCGGCGATCCAGCCACCTCACGCTTGCCCGACAGAGTCCGAGCGACCGCGCGATCTCCCGTTCGCTCATGCCCTGGTGGTACCGAAGTTCGTAAAACTCGTGCAGCTGCCGGGGCAGTTCATCGACCCGCGCGTTCAGGAGGTGGCGGAGCTCGGCGTTCTCGGGAGCTCCGAGCGCGTTCAGGGCGGCAGCCCGGTCTCTCGTGCGACGACGCACCAGGTTCCTCAACAGATCGACCGCCTTGTTCGTGGCGACCCTCGCCATGAGGGCAGAGCTCGGAGGCGCTTCTGAGCCGACTTCCCAAAGCGCAATCCGCGTTTCCTGAACGAGGTCTGGCACGTCCGCGGCGGCGATGCCGTAATGAGCGGCCACTCGGCTCACCAGCCCGACGAGCGCTGGAGAGTCGATCCATGCCGAAACGACCGAGGCCCTCTCTGAAAGATGGGACGCCATGGTTCCCTCTCGTCGTCCACTAAGTGCCTCCGAGAGGATCGGATTGAGACAACGGGACGGTTTTTTCGCGAGGCTAGCCCAATCCCTCCGCGGGAACCGACTTTTAGATACCAGGAACTAACCGCCAAGCACTACGCGACCCTCTATCGAAGGAGGAGGCCATGAAGGTGGGGCACGACACGAAGCGGCTGGCCGTCGCGGGCTTCGCGGGCACCCTTGCCGCGGGGCTTCTCCTCGCGCAGCCCACCCTGCAGCCGACGATCTTCGCCCGGATCTGTTTCGGCGATTTCGTGCGGATACCGGAGCTCGTGGAGATCGGGCCGATCCCGGTCGGTTGCGAGATCATCGATTGCTGTCCGGGATGTCCGGGTCCGGGACCGATCGACTGGCGCATCCTGGTCGCGGGAGATCCGATCGAGTCCGCGGTGCTCACTTTCGAAGGCCTGCCACCCGAACGGGCGCGCGCCATCGGCATCGAGGGGGATGCCCGGTGGCTCGAGGGCGGGCAACTCCGGATTGGAAAAGGCGAAGTCATTCTGAAGGGCCTTCCGGGAGACGCCCGGGATCGCCCGCCCGTCGGATCGATGCGCCTGGTCGTCAACAGATCGCTGAAAGGCGGGCCGGGGGACTCTGCGGACTCCGGCGACGAGCCTCCCGACGCCCCGAAAGATGCCGGCTCGGTCGAGATCTCGATCGATCAAATGCTCGGGCGATTCGTGGTCAACGAGTATCGCCTCCGGTACCAGGTGCTCTGGTGCTGGCCGTTTCGCCCGCGCGACCGGATCCGCCTCGACAACAACGCCTCCAGCGATCAGGCGGTCGTCCTCCTCGACGCAAACCGCACCGGCGGCTGCGTCAACGACGAGATCCGCCGAGGGAGCGGGCTCATTGGTGTCGGCAGCGTGATCGCCAACGGCACGTGCCGATCGGAAGTAGCGGTCTTCTCGGACGACGACGCGATGCGCCTCGTCCCGAACGTCAACGTATGGACGAACAGCCTCGGCGACCTGCTGCCCGTCGACCTCACCCCCAACCGCCTGATGGCCCCGTTGTCGGTGTGGGTGACGCGTGCGGGTGCGGCCGCGACGGCAGCGGCCGACGTCGCGAACGCGAACCTCCTCTACAACGCGAACAACGCGGGTATCGGGTTCGCGGTTACGACGCAGGATCTCTCCGGCAACCAGAATGCGGTGACGACTATCGGAACCGGGTGCGCGAACGCCGCGGCGGTTCAGGCCAGCGCGTTCTTCACTCCGAACCGGCTGAACGTCTACTACGTCGACAGCGCCTTCACCGGCGTGAACTGCGGGCTGAACCGCAACATCCAGTACGTCGGAACGACCGCGAACAACCAGACACTGGCCCACGAGTTCGGCCACTCGTTCACCCTCGGCCACACGAACGGCCTCGCCGGGTTCGCGCTCGCGAACGTCATGATGGGGGGAGGGCAGAACCGGACGCACTTCTCGGAGGGCCAGTCCTTCCGCATGAACGCCAACTGCTTCTCGACCCTGAACGGAAACGGAGTCCGCGCCGGCCCCGTCCGCAACTGTCCGGACAGTCTCGCCGGCAACTGCCCGGCGGGCACCGATGCGCACTGCCCGGCTCTGGCGACGGACGTCACACCCAAGTGAACGGACCTCTCGAGGGGAGGCACGAATGAAACGCGTCTTTGTCCCGCTCGCCGTCCTGGCCGCCGTCACCGTGCTGGGGTCGTGCCGGAAGGAGCCGAGTCCCGCAGCGGCTCCTACTCCGACGGCCGAATCCGCGCGGCCGAGCCTTTCGCCGGAGCAGGCAGCCGAGGCCCGACGCATCATCGTCAGATGGCTCGAGTGCGAAGAGTGCGAAAGCGGCGAGCTGGAGGCGGTCGTCCGGCTGGGGAACACCGCGGTGCCGACTCTGGCCGCGACTCTGCGCGGAGGCCCTTCGCCCGCCAGCCGCGAGAAGCTGCGACGCCATCTCGTGTCGACCTACAGCCGGCTCCGGAAGGAGGGCGAAACTCATCGCGAGATGCGATTGAGCCAGAGCGAAGAGTCGTACGTGCAGACCTACATGGAGAACTACGTCGCGCTGTACCAGGTGCGTTCAGCGCAAGCGCTCGCCGCCATCGGAGGCGACGAGGCGCGAAAAGCGCTCGAAGCTACGGGGGGTTATACGCTTCGCAAGGACGTCGCCGACGCGGTAAACGAGTCGCTCGGGAAAATGACCCGAGAGAGGTAAGGGATGCCAGACCAACCTCGTTCTGATGTCCGGGCGGTCCGGCGGACAACGTCGCTCCGGGGCGGGACCACTGTCAAGGTTGGGGCGGGGGATCCACCCGAGCGCGCGGCAGTCATGTTGATCAAGGATCCTTGCGAGATCGCCGGGGAGGATGCGCTGAAGACTCTACTCAACAGCGGTCTGTCCGCCCACTTCCCGGTCACGAAGAACCGCAGCGGGGGAAGGCATGTGAGAGTCTCCCGGCCGGAAGTAACGGACACCCGTTGTCCGTCCCTTACGATCACGGTTCGTGCGCACATTCGCTATTGGAAAACGAGAGGCGTCGACCAGTACTCGACCTCCGGAGAGATCCGCTTCGTGTCGCCGTTAGAAGCGCGGATCAAACATCGCATCGTGTCGAGCGGCAGCCCCCTCCAGGTCTCTGATGTCGTCAAGGCTGAGGCCTGCCTGACGAATATCGACGTGGTCGCCGTGAACCTCGCTCGGATTCCGAACTGGTTGGACGACGGCTGGATCAAGGAGCAGGTTGTCGATCCAGCCCTCAACAGCAAGTGCATCGATGTTACCGACGTGGTGAACCTTTTCATCCTGGGCGGAGGCGTGATCGCCGCATAGAGAGTGTCCCGGATCGGACGATCTGACCAGCAGCTCCTACTTCGTTGAGCCGCTACCAGCCTCCCGCCGTTGGTAGACTCCACTCTTCCTCGAAAGGAAGAGTCCATGACCAAACCTCTGCTCGCAGCCCTCCTCGTCCTGTCCGCCTCCGTGGCGCTCGCGCAGGACGAGATCCGACCCAACGAGAACCTCGTCGCCGAGGGAATCCCGAGCATTCCGGTCACGATCGCGGAAACGGTCGGTCCCTACACCGAGTTCCGCTCGGCTTCGTTCACGAGCTGGCATCCTGTCAAGCGCGAAATGCTCATCTCGACGCGCTTCGGCGACACTGCCCAGGTTCACCGCGTGAAGTCGCCCGGCGGCTCGCGCACCCAGCTCACGTTCTTCCCCGACCGCGTGGCGTTCGCCGCCTTCGGCCCGAAGGACTCCGACTTCTTCGTCTTCTCCAAGGACAAGGGTGGCGACGAGTTCCGGCAGCTCTACCGCTACGAGGTCGCGACCGGAGCGATCACGCTCCTGACCGACGGCGGCCGATCCCAGAACGGAGGCGGTTCTTGGTCGACGTCCGGAGAGCGGATCGCCTACGGATCGACACGCCGAAACGGGAAGGACCGCGACATCTACCTGATGGACCCGCGCGACCCGAAGTCCGACCGATCGCTCGCGCAGGTCGAGGGCGGTGGCTGGGGCGTCGCGGATTGGTCACCGGACGATCGGTCGCTCCTCGTCTCCGAGGGGATCTCCGTGAACGAGAGCTACCTCTGGCTCTTCGACGCGGGGACCGGCGAGCGGAAGCTCCTGACGCCCAAGGGGGGCGACAAGGTCTCGTACGGCGGGGCGGAGTTCGCGAAGGACGGCAAGGCGATCTACGTCACGACCGACCGCGGCTCCGAGTTCCAGCGGCTCGTGCGGCTGGACCTCGCCACTGGTAACCACAAGGTGCTCTCCGGCCACATCGACTGGGACGTCGACGACTTCGACGTGTCGCCCGACGGAAAGACGATCGCCTTCGTGACGAACGAGGACGGCACGGACGTCCTGCGGCTCCTCGATACCGCGACCGGCAGGGAGAAGCCGATGCCGAAAGTTGGGCTCGGCCTCGGAACGCTCGGCGGTCTCCAGTGGCACGAGAAGAGCGACATCCTCGCCTTCACGTTCGCCTCCGCGCGTTCGCCGTCGGACGTCTACACCCTCGAGCCCGCGTCCGGGAAGGTCGAGCGCTGGACCGAGAGCGAGACCGGCGGCCTGAACGCGGCCGTCTTCTCGCAGCCCGAGCTCATACGGTGGAAGAGCTTCGACGGCCGGATGATCTCCGGGTTCCTCTACGAGCCGCCCGCGAAGTTCACCGGCAAGCGGCCGGTCGTCATCAACATCCACGGCGGACCGGAAGGGCAGGCGCAGCCGGGGTTCCTCGGCCGGACCAACTACTACCTGAACGAATTGGGCGTCGCGTTCATCTACCCGAACGTGCGCGGCTCCTCCGGCTTCGGCAAGACGTTCCTGACGCTCGACAACGGCATGAAGCGCGAAGACTCGGTCAAAGACATTGGAGCGCTCCTCGACTGGATCAAGGCGAGGCCGGAGCTCGACGCCGACCGAGTGATGGTCACGGGAGGCAGCTACGGCGGCTACATGACGCTCGCTGTCGCGACGCACTACAACGACCGGATCCGCGCCGCGCTCGACGTCGTCGGCGTTTCGAACTTCGTCACGTTCCTCGAGAAGACCGAAGCCTATCGGCGCGATCTGCGGCGCGTCGAATACGGCGACGAGCGCGATCCGAAGATGCGAGAGTTCCTGCTGAAGATCGCGCCCGTGAACAACGCCCACAAGATCTCGAAGCCTCTCTTCGTCGTGCAGGGCAAGAACGATCCCCGGGTCCCGTTGAACGAGTCCGAGCAGATGGTCGCGACCGTGCGCAAGAGCGGATCGCCTGTCTGGTACCTGATGGCGAAGGACGAGGGACACGGCTTCGCGAAGAGGAAAAACCAGGACTACCAGTTCTACGCGACCGTGAAGTTCATGCAGGAGCACCTGCTCCAGTAGACGCATC
>DASRPJ010000315.1:0-8427 GCA_035646435.1 Thermoanaerobaculia bacterium
CAAGCTCTGTGGAAAAGAGCGGGCTCTGCGGAAAAGAAATTTTTTCGCTCTGCCCGCCTTCGGAAGGCGGCCGCTTCGTGGATGCGGAAATTGTCCGGGCGTTGACAGCCGCGGAAGCGGCGAGAAGAATGCGATCCAACTCCCCGATGCTCGAAGAACTCACGACGGAGAGAGGTCTCCCTCAGAACCTCGAAGCGGAGCGCTCCGTGCTCGGCGCGATTCTCCTCGAACCGGCGTCGCTGGCGTCGGTCTTCCCGATCCTCCGCGAGGACGACTTCTTCCCCGACACGCACCGTCGGATCTATCGGTCGATGATGGATCTCGCGCAACGGTCGGCGGAGATCGACGTCCTCACCCTCAAGGAGGACCTGGATCGCACGGGAGCCGTCGAAAAGGCGGGCGGCTCGGCGTACCTCTCCTCGCTCCTGGACGCCGTCCCGGACGTCGCCAACGTCGAGCACTACGCGCGGATCGTCAAGGAGAAATCGACGCTGCGGCGCCTCATTCGCGCCGGGCAGCGGATGGTGCGCGAGGGCCTGTCGCAGGAAAAAGACGCCCAGAAGCTCCTCGGGGACGTCACGGGCGAGATCTTCGACATCGCCGAGGACGCCGTCGCGGGCGGTTTCGAGCGGATCGGCGAGATCACGCGTCACAACCTGGACGTCATCGACGAGGCCAAGGACCGGAAGGGCACGGTTTCGGGCCTCGCCACCGGGTTCATCGAGCTCGATCGCATGACGTCCGGCCTCCAGAACACCGACCTCATCATCCTCGCCGCCCGGCCCGCCGTCGGGAAGACGTCTCTCGCGCTGAACATCGCGCAGCACGTGTCGATCCGCGAGGGTCAGGCGGTCGGCGTCTTCTCGCTCGAGATGTCCAAGGAGCAGATCGGCTTCCGCGTGCTCTGCTCGGAGGCCGACGTCGACGCGAAGAAGGTTCGGGACGGCTATGCTTCGAGCGAGGCGATCACGCGCCTCGTGCTCGCTCAGTCCAAGGTCGCCGGCGCGCGCTTCTTCGTGGACGACGGCTCCGCGCTGACGGTTCCGGAGATGCGCGCGAAGGCGCAGCGCCTGAAGCGCGAGCACGGCCTCGACCTCCTGATCGTCGACTATCTCCAGCTCATGATGGGACACGGCCGTTTCGACAACCGGACGCAGGAGGTCTCGCAGATCTCGCGCGGTTTGAAGCTCCTCGCGAAAGAGCTCAAGGTCCCGATCCTCGCTCTCTCCCAGCTTTCCCGTCAGCCGGAGCGGCGCACCGGGGAGCTTCGCCGGCCCCAGCTCGCCGACCTGCGCGAGTCGGGATCGCTCGAGCAGGACGCCGACGTCGTCATCTTTCTCTACCGCGAGGAGCTCTACGACAAGGAAACGGAGAGGAAGGGGATCGCCGACGTCATCGTCGCCAAGCAGCGCAACGGGCCGACGGGAGACTTCCCGCTCGTGTTTCTCCCCGACCACATGACGTTCGCGAACTATGGCGGCCCCGCGCTCGAGCCGTTCTGATCCCGACCGGCTTCTCGTCGGTTTTCTCTGAAGCTGCCGTTCTGATCCCGACCAGCTTTCCGCCGGGTGCTCTCTCTGACATTCTTCGCGTTCGATGAGACCGACCTCCGCCACGATCGACCTCGGCGCGATCGCGCGCAACTATCGGCGCATCGCCGATCGCGTGGGCGGCGGCCGCGCCCTCTTCTGCGTCGTCAAGGGGGACGCGTACGGCCACGGCGCGGCGGCCGTGGCGCGGCGTCTCGCGTCGGAGGGGGCCGACCGGTTCGCGGTCGCGATCCTCGAGGAGGGGATCGCGCTCCGGCAGGCGGGGGTACACGGCGAGATCCTCCTTCTCAACTTTTCCGACCCCGCCGACGCGGGCGCGCACCGCGCCTACGCGCTCGTCCCGACGCTGCACGACCTCGACCAGGCGCGCCGCTTCGCGGAGGCGACTCGCAGGTTCGTGCCGCCTCTCCGAGTCCACGTCAAGCTCGATACGGGCATGGGCCGCATCGGCTTCCGGCCGGAGGAGATCGCGGCCGCGGCGGACCTCCTGCGCCGCGCCACGGGCCTGACGGTCGCCGGCACCTTCACGAACCTCGCCTCCGCCGAAGATGCGGGGTCGCCCGAGACCGACCGCCAGGTGGAGAGCATGAGAGCGTGCGTCGCGGCGCTCTCGGCAGCGGGAGTGTCCCCGGGGCTCGTGCACGTGGCGAACTCGGCGGGAGTCCTCTTCCACGACGCCGGCCGGTTCGACGGCGCGCGTCCCGGCCTCGCGCTCTACGGAGTGTCGCCCTCGGACGTCGGGGACGGCGGTGCCGGCCTCGAGCCGGCGATGACTCTCGAGACGCGCGTGATGGCGGTGAAGGACGTCCCGCCGGGCACCGCGCTCGGCTATGGCGGACGTTTCGTGACGGCGCACGCGTCGGCGATCGCAACGCTTCCGATCGGCTATCATGACGGCTTCCGGCGCTCCTTCTCGGGGCGCGTTCGCGTCTTGTTGCGGGGGAGTGAGCTGCCGGTCGTCGGCGCCGTGAGCATGGACCTGACTCTCGTGGATGCGACCGGCGTCGGCGCGCGCGCCGGCGATCGGGTCGTCTGCCTCGGATCCGACGGCGCCGCCCGCGTGAGCGCGTGGGACCTGGCGCGCGCCGCGGACACCGTCCCCTACGAGGTCCTCTGCGGCATCGGGTCCCGGGTGCCCCGGGTCTACGCCGGGTGAGGTTTCTCGAGGCCATCGGCCGGGCCGTCCTCCGGCTCTTCGAGGAGCTCGGCCGGTTCTTTCAGATGCTCGGCGGGACCGCGGTCTGGGCGATCCGGCCGCCCTACGACGTCCCGGAGCTCTTCCGGCAGATGGTGCGCGTGGGCTTCGACTCGATCCCGGTCGTCTTCCTGACGACGCTCTTCACCGGGATGGTGATGGCTCTCCAGACCTTCAACGGCTTCGCCCGGTTCCACGCCGAGAGTCTCGTCGGCAGCGTCGTGGCCCTGTCGCTCACCCGCGAGCTCGCCCCCGTCCTGACGGCGCTGATGGTGACGGGCCGCGTCGGGAGCGCCATGGCCGCGGAGCTCGGCACGATGCGCGTCACCGAGCAGATCGACGCCCTGACGGCGCTCGGAACCGAGCCCGTCCAGTATCTCGTCGTGCCGCGCGTGACCGCGTCGGTGTTGATGATGCCGCTCCTCGTCATCATGGGCGATGCAGTGGGGATGTACGGCGGCTACCTCGTTGCCGTGCAGCTCCTCGGCGCGAACCCCGTCACGTACGTCGAGAACTCTTTTCAGTTCCTCGAGGTCTCCGACGTCACGTCCGGGATCGTGAAGGCGGCGGTGTTCGGGCTCATTTTTTCCGTCGTCGCGTGCGTTCGTGGCTACTACACGGAGGGGGGCGCCGAGGGCGTCGGCCGGTCGACGACCCGGGCCGTCGTCTCCGGAAGCCTCGCGGTCCTCTTCGCCGACTTCTTCCTGACGAAGCTCCTCTTTTGAGCGCGAAACCGCAGCCGGCCGAGCCGAAGCTCCGCGTGGAGGACCTCCGGAAGTCCTTCCAGGGCAAGGTCGTCCTCGACGGAATCCGATTCTCCGTCGAGGAGGGGGAGTCGCTCGTCATTCTCGGGCCGTCCGGCACGGGCAAGAGCGTGCTCCTGAAGCACCTGATCGGGCTCATCAAGCCGGACTCGGGCCGGCTCCTCGTCGACGGCCGGGATTTCTGGGCACTGTCGGAGCGCGACCGGACCGTCGTCCGCAAGAAGTTCGGCATGTCCTTCCAGGAGGGGGCGCTCTTCGATTCGATGAGCGTCTTCGATAACGTCGCTTTTCCCCTCCGCCGCTCCGGCCGTCCGGCGGCGGAGATCCGGGACCGCGTGCGGGAGTGCCTGTCGATCGTCCACCTGCCCAACGTCGAGGCGAAGCGCCCGTCCGAGCTGTCGGGCGGGATGCGCCGGCGGGTCGGGTTCGCGCGCGCGATCGCCCACCAGCCCGAGATCCTCCTCTTCGACGAGCCGAACACGGGCCTGGACCCGATCATGACCGACGTGATCGACGAAGTGATTCTCGAGCTGAAGGAACGCCTCGACGTCACGATCGTGACGATTACCCATCACCTGCCGAGCGCGCGGAAGATCGGCGACCGGGTCGCGCTCCTCTACGGGGGAAAGCTCGTCTACGAGGCGACCCCCGACGAGTTCTTGAGGTCGCAGGACCCGGCCGTCCGCCAGTTCGTCGAGGGACGCGCGGAGGGCCCGCTCACGGTAGAGTTCGAGAGGGAAGGGAAGGTCCCGGTTCCGGAGGGCTCATGAGTACCGCGGCGAAGGTCGGAGCGTTTTTTCTCGTCGTTCTCGCGATCACGGGTTTCCTCATCTGGAAGATCGAGGACATCCGGATCGGAAAGGGAGACCCGACGCGGGTCACCGTCGAGTTCAAGGACGTCGCCGGGCTGGACGAGGGGACCGCGGTGCGGGTGGCCGGGGTGCGCGTCGGAAAGGTCAACAAGATCCGCCTCGTCGAGGGGAAGGCGCTCGTCGACATCGAGCTCGACCGGGACGTCGCCCTCCGGCAGGGCGCCTCCGCCTCGATCGAGAGCCAGGGACTCCTGGGCGAAAAGTACGTCGAGCTCGTGCCCGGGCCCTTCGGGGCGCCCCCGCTGCCGGACGAGTCCGTCCTCATCGGGGGCGTTCCCGTCACCTTCGACGAGATCACGAAGCTCGCGCGCGACATCTCGGTCGACATCAAGGAGATCACGCGGAGCCTGAAAGAGTCGATCGGAGGCCCGGAGGGGGAAGAGCGCCTCGGGAACATCGTCGAGAACATGCGCCTGATCAGCGAGCACGTGCGGCTCATGGTGGAATCCAATCGCGCGGGGGTCGACGCGACGGTCGCGAACTTCCGCGAGTTCTCGAACGCCATGACCGAGCTCGTGGCGCGCGTCGACAGCATCGTGGCCTCCAACGAGGGGAACCTCTCGGACGGGCTCTCCAACATCCGCGAGATCTCGGGCAAGCTTCAGACGACGACGGACAACCTGAACCAGATCACGGGCCGGATCGCCGGCGGCGAGGGCACCGTCGGGAAGCTCGTCCAGAGCGACGAGGCGCACAAGAACCTGAACGAAGCGCTCGTCGCGGTCAAGGAAGGGGTCGCGGGGCTCAACAAGGCGCTCGGAGCGGTCGGCAAGATGAAGATCGATCTCGGTCTGCGCTCCGAGTACCTCGCCGCGCACTCGAGGGGGAAGGCGTACTTCACGCTCGACGTGAACCCGGCCGAGTCTCCGCGCTTCTACCGCGTCGAGCTCTCGAGCCAGCCGTTCGGACGCCGCAAGAACACGACGACGATCGAGAGGACCGTCTTCCCGGACGGGCACGCCGAGGAAACGATCACCGACACCGAGGAGCGCAAGGACGACTTCGCGGTGTCCGCGATGTTTGGATACCGCTGGAACGACTTCGCGATCCGCGCGGGGCTGCTCGAGTCGAAAGGGGGCGCCGGCATCGACTACGCCACGCTCAAGGACCGGCTGCGCTTCTCCGCCGACCTGTGGGACTTCAACCGGCCCGGCTACTCCGCGCACGCGAAGGTGACCTCCCGGTTCTACTTCTCGCCGTCCGTCTTCGTGACCGGGGGATGGGACGACTTCCTGAACGTCGATCGGAAGGCCGACTCCGTCTTCTTCGGAGCGGGACTCCGCTGGAGCGACGAGGACATCAAGTACCTGCTGGGGTCGATACCGATCCGCTAGCCCGCGGACGGCTGCGGGGCCTTGCGACAAGACTGTTCGAGATCGTGGTGATCCGAGCGCTCGATGGCCCCTAAAGCGACCCCTCTCTTCGTCTGCCAGTCCTGTGGCTCCTCGGCGCCCAAGTGGCTCGGGCGCTGTCCGGAGTGCGGGGAGTGGAACTCCTACGTCGAACAGGTCACCCGCGTCGCTCTCCCGGCCGTTTCCGCTGGCGCGCCCCGCGCGACGCGGCTGGCGGACGTCGCTCCGCGCTCCGAGGGGCGGCTCGACACCGGTCTGCCCGGCCTCGACCGCGTGCTCGGAGGGGGCCTCGTCGCCGGATCCGTCGTGCTCGTGGGCGGCGAGCCCGGGATCGGCAAGTCCACTCTCCTCCTCCAGGCCGCCCGCGGAATTGCCGCCTGCGCCGGCGAGGTGCTCTACGCGGCCGGCGAGGAGTCGGCCGAGCAGGTACGACTGCGGGCCGATCGGCTCGGAGTATCGGAAGACGGCCTTTACGTCCTCGCGGAAACCGACGCGGAACGCGTCGTCGCGGAGGCTGCCGCGCGAACGCCGGGCGCGGTCTTCGTCGACTCGATCCAGGCGCTTCGCCACTCCGCGCTGACGTCGGCGCCGGGGACCGTCTCGCAGGTCCGGGAGTCGGCGGGGATCCTCGTCCGGTACGCGAAGGAGCGCGGAGTACCGGTCGTCCTCGTCGGACACGTCACGAAGGACGGCAGCCTCGCCGGGCCGAAATCCCTCGAACATCTCGTCGACGCCGTCATCGCCGTCGACGGCGAACGCGGCTCGTCGCGGCGGATCCTGCGCGCCACCAAGAACCGTTTCGGCGCGGTCGACGAAGTGGCTCTCTACGAAATGACGGCGGCCGGGCTCGTCGAGATAGCCAACGCGTCGGCGGCGCTCCTCTCGGAGCGGCGGGCGGGAGTGCCCGGCAGCGCGGTGACCGCGACGCGGGAGGGAACCCGATCCCTGCTCCTGGAGGTCCAGGCGCTCGTCGGCCCCGCCGTCGCGGGGTCCCCCCGTCGAGTCGCCATCGGCGTGGACGGCGGAAGACTCGCGCTTCTGCTCGCGGTTCTCGAAAGGGCCGGAGTCTCGCTCTCCTCGCGGGAAGTCTTCGTTTCGTGCGCGGGAGGGTTCGAGGTCACCGAGCCCGCCGCCGACCTCGCCGTCGTCGCCGCGCTCCTCTCGTCGGTCGGCGGTCGTCCACTCCCCGCGGCAGCGGTTTTTTTCGGGGAGATCGGGCTGCTCGGAGAGGTTCGGAGAGTTCCGGCTGCCCCGGCGCGCCTGCGTGAGGCGGCGGCGCTCGGCTTCGAGCGGGTCTATCTGCCGTCCGGGAACGCCCGGGAGGCGGCGAGCGCCGCGAGCATGGTGCTCCGCCCGGTCGAACGCGTGATCGAGCTCGTGAAGGAGCTCGGGAGCGTCGGGGTGAGCTCCGCCCGAACGACGAGCCGCAGCGGCGCCGGTCCGATGGAGTCGGAGGGATAAGGGGCGAGGAGAGTGAGCGTCGGTTCATCGGTGGGCTCGATCGAGAGCTCGCCGGCAGGCACCGTGCTCTTGCGAACGACCCGGTACGAGCGCGGCCCGAAGGGGGTCCGGACCTCCACGCGATCGCCGACCCGGAGCTTGTCCACGAACGGATTGGCCGTGTCGCGCGCGGTTGCGATCACCGAGTGCATCCGACCGGTCTCTTCCCCGGGAAGCGCCGTCCCCGGGACATGCCCGGGACCGTGCGCGAGAGTGACGTCGTCCACCCCTTCTCTCACCGGCGTTTCGAGGCCGATTCGCTCGATCGAGAGACGAGCGATGGTGTCTCCGACGCAGATTTTTCCGAGAGGGGGAATCGAGGGGTTACTCCGGCGTTCGAGCACCTCGGAGCGGCTCGCTTCGACCGCTGACGCCGCGACGAAGAGGGCACCGGAGGCGACCACGCACGCGAGGGCCCCGAAGGCCCGTCGCAGCGCCGAGAAGACAAAGGACGCCCGCATGTTGAGCCGTAGAACAAAGAAGCCCGGCCCCGCCTTCCAGCGGGACCGGGCGAGAAGGACTTCTTACCGGCCCTTCCGAGCGAGCGTCAGCCCCACGAGCGCGAGAGCGAGACCCGCGGCCGCCATCTGCGGATACGCGGTACCGGTCTTCGGAAGCTCGGGTTCGATTACCGGAGCGGGCGGCGGCGGCGGCGCCTCGATCACCGGCTCGGCCGGAGCGGGCGGCGGCGGCGGCGCAGGAGCGCGTTCGACGAACGTCGTCGTCGTCCGCTCTTCCATCGCGGCGACGGCCGGGACCACCGTGATCCCGACTTCCTTCCGATCGATGACTTCACCGCTGACGTTCTTGGCCATTACGACGACTTTGTGGGAGCCGGGGGGAACGTTCTCGATGAACGCGACGTTCGCCTCGGTTCCCTTGAGGGTCGCCTTCAATTCGTTGTCGAGAAAGATGTCGAAGGTCGGCTGCGGGAAGTTCGCTTCGCCGAACTTCGTGCCCTGACCCTGGCCGAACCCGGACATGTTGTACGCGACCCCGACGCGAACCTGCGTGCCGGTGATCGTCGCGCCCTCGGCGGGCTCGGTCAGCCGAAGCTGAAGAGTGTTCGCTGTCGGGCCTCCGGTGTTCTTGTCGGCGCTCTGGGCCAGAGCGACGCCGGCGAACGCCCCGACGGCGAGGGCCAGAATCGTGAATCTGAGCAGTTTTGCCATGTTTCCCCTCCTTGTTGAAGCC
>DASRPJ010000316.1:0-13330 GCA_035646435.1 Thermoanaerobaculia bacterium
CACCAGGTCCGACGGACCGGTGCGCTCTCCGGGCTGAAGTCCAGCTTGTTGAGGTCGAGGGCTCCGTAGTCCTTTTTCCGGTTCGTCACGCGCACCTTCCACCCTCCGGCGGCCGCGAACGTCATCTGGATACTCTGCATGAGGGTCGTGCCGGTGACCGTCTGGGTCTTCACCACGTTCCCGGAAGGGTTCAGGATCTCGACCTTGTAATCCGGCAGGTTGACGACCCCGCCGCCGAGAAGGTCCGTTTCCCCGGCCACGTGAACGAGGAACTTGCTGCCGCCGGTCCCGCTCTCCGGCACCGTGAAGGTGAACGTCCGACTCCGGCCGGGCGCGATCTTCACCGGAGCTTCGCGGGACACCTTCGGTCGGAGACTCGCGTCCATCTGCATATGCGCCCACTTGTTCTCGACTCCGGCGCCGAACTTCCGGCAGTAGCCCTTGAGGCTGTCGATCGTTCCTCCGACGCGAGCGTCGACCCGGTAGAGGCCCTCTCCCGCCGGGCACTGGAACCCGCTGCGGGTCCCCGTCGATCCGCCAACGCTCATGTGCACGTTCTTGCTGCCGAGAGCGGAATTCTGGCACTCGAACCCTTCGAATTTGTCGATGTACCAGCCGGCGTAGAGGTCGAGCTCCGTGACCACCATGTCCTTCGGGCAGTCAGTCGCCGCCTCTCTGATCTCCATCACCGCGGAGCTGGTCCCGCGCGCCGTGGCCGTCTTGCTCGTCGTGTCGCCGGGCGTAGCGCCGTCGAACGGCCGGCACTTGAACTGAACCGAGCGGACCAGGTTCATACCGATCAGGCTGTCTTTGCCGCCTTTCGCCGACACACCGACGATGAACGCGTTCGAGCCGCAATCCATCGTGACGGTCCGATCTCCACCGGATCCCCCGGTGCGCTTCGTTTCCGACGCGGAGGCGACTCCGACGAGGAAGGCGAGGGCAGCGACCGCGACCGAGAACCGTGCCGACCGTGGGTTCATGAAGGCTCCTTTTTTCTGAATTCTATGCGGTCGGCCTTCCCGCAGCTCGCGCCCCGCGGACCTGTCCCGCTTTCTCGAGAGACCGCAGGGGTCGGGTCCACGGACCCGGCCCCTTTCTCACTGACAGGGGGACGTCAGCGCGCGAAGGTGCCGACGAACGCGCTCCTCTTGTCGCGGTTGCTCCACGTCTCGCCGAGGCCGGGGCCCTGGTAGCTGTCGGTGACCGCCACGACCGGCATCGCGTGGGTGGTCTCGGTCAGCGGGGGATAGAACGTCTCTTCGTTGCCGCAGAGATGGTCGCCGTCGTTCAGCCCGCGCGTTTCCACGGTGGCGAACCGGCCCGCCCGAAGCGTCGCCGCGCCGGAGTGATGTTCGCCGACCTCGAGCGAGATCGGGGCGACGACGACGCGCTCGACGTTCTCGAGCAGCCGGCCGCCCATGTGCTTGGCGAACGCGGAGAGAGCGGCACGCTCTCGACCGGTGGCTTTCTCGTCCACGAACAGCACGGCTTTCGCGGGATAGGGGTTGTCGTACGGGTCGCCGAGGGTTGCCTTCGCCTTGACCGCCGCGACGACGGCGAGGCCGTCGAGTTTGACGCCGTCCCAGCCGCCGCGGGATTCGACCAGCCCATCAGCTCGTCGGCTTTCGGGCCCGCGCGATGCTATTTCCCCGCCGCCCGAATGCAGCCAACCGAATTGGATTCAATGGTTGCGTCCGCCAGCGGTGACAGGCAGCCGTCTTGCAGGCTTTTCCGGTCAGGTGATTTTCACTACGATGAACCCTTGCAAATTCGCCGAGACAGTACTGTGAAGGGACAGGTGCTCGTCGTCGAGGACGATCCCGAACTTCTCGGATCGCTGGCGACGTTCCTCCGCGACGAGGGGTTCGAGGTCGAGTGCGCGCGTCACGGCCTCGAGGCGCTCGGACGGTTGCGCGGAGGAAGCCGGCCTTCTTTGATCCTCCTCGACCTGATGATGCCGATCATGACGGGCTGGGAGTTTCGTTTCGCGCAGCGCCAGGACTCCGAGCTTTCGCGCATCCCCGTCGTCGTCATCTCCGGCCTCGAGGACAGCCCGTGCCACGCCGCCTGGCTCGAGGCCGATGACTACGTGCAGAAGCCGATCCCCGCGGACGTCCTTCTCGACACCGTTCACCGCTACTGCGACTGAGAACCGTTCACCGCTACTGTTACGAGCACCGAACCCGACCTCCGCCGAGCGGCGGATCGACTTCGCCGCGCCTCTCGCGTCACCGTCGCGACGGGGGCCGGCGTGTCCGCGGCGAGCGGCGTCCCCACCTTTCGAGGGCCCGAGGGGCTCTGGAAGGACTTCCGTCCCGAGGACCTCGCGACACCGGAGGCTTTCGAGCGCGACCCACGCCTGGTGTGGGCGTGGTACGAGTGGAGGCGGCGGCTGATCGCGGGCTGCGCCCCCAACCGCGCTCACCACGTGATCGCGGCGTGGAGCCGGCGCTATCCGAGCTTCACGCTCATCACGCAGAACGTGGACGGACTGCACGAGCGCGCCGGGACGCGCAATGTCGTCCGCTTCCACGGCTCGATCTGGTACCTGTCGTGCTGGTCGGGCTGCTCCACCGGAGAGCGCTGGCGCGACGAGAGAGAGCTGTCGGAGCTCCCTCCGCGCTGCGTGCGCTGCGACGGGCTCGCGCGCCCCGCGGTCGTCTGGTTCGGCGAGCCGATCGAGCCCCGCGTCCTCGCGGCGTCCGTCGCCGCTCTCGACTGCGACGTTTTCGTGGTCGTTGGGACGTCCGCGGTCGTCTATCCGGCGGCGGGTCTCGCGGAGGAAGCACGCCGGCGGGGCGTCTTCACGATCGAGATCAACCCGGAGGTGACGGAGTCGACGGCGCGGGTCGACCTCGCGCTTCAGGGGCTCGCGGAGGACTTGCTCGATCGCCTGGAAGGCGAGCTGTCCTCGGGCAGGCGATTGAGCTCGAGCCAGTAGACGGGGAGGAGGCGCAGCCTCTGAAGCGTCCTCTCGGGGGAGTCGGACTTCGAGATGAACGAGTTCGCTCCCTCCTCGTAGGCGCGCCGCACGTCCTCCTCCTGCTCGGAGCTCGAGACGACGATCACGGGGACACGCCTGGTGCGCTCCTCCGCGCGAAGGCGGCGAAGGACCTCGAACCCATCGACGCCCGGGAGGCCGAGGTCGAGCAGGATGAGGTCGAGCGTGGGATCGGCCGCCGCTCGTTCCAGCGCTTTCTCTCCGGTGACCGCTTCCTCGACCGAGACTTCTTCCCCGAACGCGTTCTCGATCAGTCTCCGGATGACCCAGCGGTGGGCGCCGTCGTCCTCCACCAGGAGGACCCGCCGGGCCCTCCCGGTCGGTCTCGACGCTTTCACCCCTTCGTTTTCCACGTGAAGGACTCCCTTGCTCCCGTGAGGAACAGGAGAGAGCTAGCAAGAGTGATACCGCGGAAGGGCCGCAAATCGCTCCCCCGGGCCGTCCCCCAATCTGGACAGTCGAAAGGGCGTTAAAATCCCTCTGCCGCTGGGCCGATGAAAAAAGCCGTTTGGGTGGGGGTGGCGGTTGCCATCGCCGTGGCGGGCACCTGGGGTTATGGCGCGCTCGCGCGCCGCGAAGACGACACGGGGCGCCCGGTGCGGCTTCTGGCCATCGCGGAGGAACAGAGCCTCGCTCTATCCTTCTCGCGCAGCGGCAGGCTCGTGAGTCCGATCCCGGACGAGGGTGAGGCGGTCCGCGCGGGTCAGACGGTCGCCCGCATGGAGGAGCCGGGCCTCGCCGAGGACGCCTCGGATTTCCAGCGGCAGATGGAGCAGAGCCGCGCCCGCGAGAAAGCGCGCCGCGAACAGGTCGCGAGCCTGCAGGCGGAGCTGGCTGCAGTCACGAGCGACGAGCGCCGGATGAAGCGGCTCGTCGCCGAGGGGATCGCGCCGGCCGCGGACCTCGAGGGCCTCCAGCATCGCCGCGAGGGCATCGCGGCGGCGATCCGCGCGCGCGAGGCGGAGAAGGGCGAGATCAGCGCCCAGGAAGAAACGATGCGGGCGCGCCTCGGGAAAGTGCGCCGTTTCGAGAAGGAGGGCGCGCTCGTCGCGGACCAGGGAGGAACGGTGCTCACGCGCCACCACCGCCAGGGCGAGTGGGTCGCCGCGGGTGACCCCGTCGTGACGCTGCAGCTCGAGGCGCCGTTCCTGCGGGTGGAAGTCCCCGAGGAGCGTCTCTCCTCGTTTACGGTCGGGAAGAAAGTCGAGATCTGGCCGCAGGCCCGCCCCGAAGCGCGGGCGACCGCGCGCGTCGTGTCGATCCGGCCGCGGTCGGAGTTCGCCACGCGGCGCAACTGGGGGATGCAGAGCCGGGACCTGCGCACCTTTTCCGTGCGACTCGCGCCGGAAGGGACTCCGATCGTGTCGGGTCAGACTTTCGTCGTCGAAGCGGGGAGCTGACCCGCTGCCGCTTCCCGCCGGGCCGGACGTCTGACGGCCCGTCGTCCATGAACCCGATCGAGGCGGAGAAGCTCACGAAGAGATTCGGCGACACGGTCGCCGACGACGCCGTGACGTTCGCGGTGCGCCCGGGGGAGACGTACGGGCTCCTCGGGCCCAACGGCGCCGGCAAGACCACCCTCGTGCGGATGCTGACGACCCTGCTTCGTCCGACCTCCGGAGTCGCGCGCGTCGCGGGCCACGACGTCATGAAGGCGAGGGCGAAGGTCCGGGCTTCCATCGGCACGGTCTCCCAGGCCGAGACGACGGACGAGAACCTGACCGTGCGCGAAAACCTCTCCGTTCACGGAAAGATGTACGGCCTCTGGGGGCGCGGGCTCTCCGAGATCATCGAGCGTCGCCTGGAGCAGGTCGGCCTCTGGGATCGACGCGACCAGCTCACCCGCACGCTCTCGGGCGGAATGCGCCGCCGCCTCGAGATCGCGCGCGGCGTTTTGCACTCGCCTCACATCCTCTTTCTCGACGAGCCCACGAGCGGCCTCGATCCGCAGAGCCGACGCGCCGTGTGGGAGATGCTCGGCGATCTGAAGGCCCGCGACGGCAGTCTCGCGATCGTCTTGACGACCCACGCCATGGACGAGGCGAACTACCTCTGCGACCGCGTCGCAATCATGGACTCCGGGAAAATCCTCTGCGAGGACGCGCCCGAGGCCTTGAAGAGAGGTCTCTCGACCGGCGAGCGCGTCGTGCTGGAGACCGACCGCCCGATCGAGGGGATCGACCGCGACTCGATTCTCGCGCTCGGCGCGGTCAACTGGCGGACGCCGGCTCCCGCGTCGGTCGAGTTCGAGGCGCAGCCCGGCGAGGGCATCGGGCGGCTCGCCGCCCAGCTCGTCGAGGAGCGCGGGTACCGCATCCTCCACCTCGCGATCTCTCCGGTCACCCTCGAGGACGTGTTCTTCGCCTACACCGGACGCGCGCTGCGAGGCGAGAACTGAGTCGCTCGGTGGAGACCGCGGGGCGCGCGCCGGACGTCTCCGCGGAGAGCGCCCGCGGCGTTTCGCGCGGGCCGCGCCTCGCGCTTCTCGGGATCCTCGCCATCTGCCAGCGCGCCTACCTGACGCTCTGGCGTCAGCCGGTCCTGATCGTCTCGACGATGCTGTTTCCCGTCTTCTACCTCGTCGTCCTCGGCAACTCGTTGAACCGCGACCTCCGCAACGTGCCGCTCGCGGTCGTCGACGAAGCGGGCAACGCGCTCGCCGTCGAGCTGAGGCGGGGGGTGCTCGCGCTCGAGACCGGACGCGCCCTCGTCGTCGCCGCCTTCCCCGCCGATCGGGAGGAAGCACTCGCCGACTTGAGACGCGGGCGCTACCGCGGCGTGTGGATTCTGCCGCACGGCCTTTCGCCGTCGGGACCTGCTCCCGCGTTCATCGGGGACAACACGGACCGCTTTTCCTACGACGCGCTCGAGACCGCGCTCGCGGAGATCTGGCGGGAGGCGGCAAGCCCACCCTCGGCCCGCACGTCGGAGTCGGCGCGGCTCGAGGCGTATCCCTATCTCGACTACCTGACGTACCTCGGTCCCGCCGTCGTGTGCCTCGCGATCTTCATGGGATCGATGGTCGCCGGCGGCCTCCAGGTGATCGAGGACCGGATGTACGGCTACCACGAGGGCTACCTCGTCACGCCCGTCTCGACCGGCGCGATCGTAGCGGGCCACATGCTCGCCGGGTCACTCGTCGCGAGCCTGGCCGGAGGTCTCGTTCTTTTCGTAATCGCGTTTTTCACACCGCTCCCGATGGCGACGCCGGAGGCGATCGGGGGCGGCCTCGTCACCGTGTTCCTCACGTCTCTCGCCATCTCGGCCCTCTGGTTCTGTCTCTTCGCGCGCGCGCGCAAGTCGAGCGTGCTGCGCGGAATGTTCGGCATCATCAACGTGCTCGTCTTCTTCCCGTCCGGCGCGCTCTACCCGGTCGAGTCGTATCCGAAGTGGCTGCGTGTCGTCGCCGACGTGAACCCCCTGACGTACGGCATGACCGCGCTGCGCGACCTGCTCCTGCGCGGCGCGCCCGTCGCGAGCTGTTACGCCGAGTGGGCGTTCCTGCTGACCTTCGCCCTCGTGTGCGGCGTCCTCACCCAGGTGCTGTTCCGCAGAGAGGTGTAGTCGGGGTCAGGCGTGTAGTTTGGCTGTTTCGCGAAATAACACCAAAGTACACGCCTGACCCCAGCTCAGCTCCCCTGCTCAGCTCCGCGCGGCGCGGATGATTTCCGTGAGCACGGTCGACACGCCGTTCAGCACGAACTGGATGCCGATGACGGCCGTGATGAGCCCCATGATCTTCGAGACGATCCGCTGGCCGGTCTCGCCGATCTTGTCGACGATCGCCGGTGCCGCGAGCAGGATCAGCAGCGTCAGGAGGATATTGACGGCGATCGCGGCACCGAGGGCCATCTGCCGTCCCGCGTCCTGGGCCTGTCCGACGAGCACCATCACCGCGGAGATTGCGCCGGGCCCGGCGATCACGGGAATCCCGAGCGGCACGATCGAGGGGTCGGCGGAGTCAGCGCCGTCCGTCGGCAGGTGTCGCTCGTGATCCTGGACTTCGCGGAGAGACATGATGGTGAAGAGCATTCCTCCCGCGATCTGGAACGCGGGCACCGTGATCCCGAAGAACGAGAAGATCGCGCCCCCCGCCACCGCGAAGACCGCGAGGACCGCGGCGGCGGCGAGGCAGGCGCGTATCGCGACCCGGCGGCGCTCCTTCCTCGAGCGCGAAGTCAGCGCGACGAAGATCGGCGCGGCGGAGATCGGGTTGATGACGGAGAAGAGGGACGAGAACGCGAGGACGGCAAACTGGAGCTGAGGCGTCAGGTCTTCGCTGATCAAGTGCGTGCCGGCCTTTTCCTAACCGGTCATCCCGGGCTCCGCGAGGGATCGGGGGCCCTCTCGAATGGGGCCAGATTCCTCGTCGCTTCGCTCCCTCGGAATGACAGTAATAAGAAGGAAGGCTATCCCGCTCGCAGCTGGTTCTCGAAGTCCTCCGGGTGCGCGGCGCGAGTTCGCGCCTCTTCCACCTCGACGAGCCCGTCCTTGGCGAGCCGCGCGAGCGACTCCTCGAGCGTGATCGAGCCCTGCTTCTTGGTGAGCACGATCTCCTGGTGGAGGTGCTGAAGGGCATTCTTGCGGATGTGCTGGCGCGCCCCGTAGCTCACGAAGAGAAGCTCCGCTGCGGCGACGCGCCCGCCGCCCTTTCGCGGCAGGAGCGTCTGGGTCAGCACGGCGGCGAGGGCCATCGAGAGCTCCTGCCGGATCGTGGACTGCCGCTCGGGCGGGAAGGAGTCGGCGACCCGCGACACGGTCGAGGCCACGTCGGTGGTGTGGACGGTCGAGAGCACGAGGTGCCCCGTCTCCGCCGCCGCGAGCGCGATCCGCATCGTCTCCGGGTCCCGCATCTCGCCGACGACGATGACGTCCGGCGCCTGGCGCATCGCGGCTCGGAGCGCGGTGGGGAAGTCCGCCGCGTCGGTGCCGATCTCCACCTGTTCCACGAGGCTCGAACGGTGCGGGTGCTCGTATTCGATCGGATCCTCGATCGTGACGATGTGCCGCGACTCCCGGCGGTTGATCTCCTCGACGAGGGCCGCGAGAGTCGTCGTCTTGCCCGATCCGGTCGGTCCGCCGACGAGAACGAGACCGCGCGGGAGGCGCGTGACCGCTTCCACGCCGGGTGGAAGCCCGAGCGACGCGAGTCGCGGAGGCTCCGTCGGCAGCGCCCGGATCGCCGCGGCCGGCCGGCCTCGCTCGCGATGCAGGTTGATCCGGAAGCGGCCGAGCCCCCGGGCCTTGTACGAAAAGTCTGAAATTGAGTCGCGCGCGTACTGGGCCCGCGCGTGAGAGGGGAGGACCGGCAGGACGGCCTCCTCGATCTCCTCGGCCGAAAGGGGCGCGCTCGGGAGCGGCGTGATCGCGCCGTCGACGCGCAGAGACGGGGGCGCGCCGGCGACGAGCAGCAGGTCGCTCCCGCCCCGCTCCGTGAGCGTGTGGAGCCACGCCTCGAGGCGAACGGAGCTGCCCCCGTCGACGGTCGGCGCCCGCTCGGTGTTCAGCTCCCGGAT
The DNA here is from genome assembly GCA_035646435.1 of Thermoanaerobaculia bacterium. GTDB lineage: Bacteria > Acidobacteriota > Thermoanaerobaculia > UBA5066 > Gp7-AA6 > Gp7-AA6. The sequence goes on from DASRPJ010000316.1 coordinate 8,521, forward strand.
GAGCTGGTTGATGTCCTCGACTTCGTCCACGAACCCATACTACGAGACCGGACCCGGTTTCGTCAGGGGCGATCGATCAACCGACCAGCCCGTCTTCCAGGCTCCAGTCGGAGTGCGGGGTCTTGTTCTCCACGATCCACTGCCGGAGCAGCCGGCGGTACGTCGTCGGCCGCCAGTCGATGGACTCGAAGAACGGCCGCAGCGCGAAGTGCAGCTTCCGCAGGTTGTAGAACGGCACTCCCGTGAAGTAGTGGTGCTCGAGGTGGTAGGCGGAGTAGAGGTACCAGAAATCCCAGAAGCGTGACGGCTTCAGCACGCTGCCCCACTTGGCCGGGTCCTCCGGCACGATGGCGTAGTGCTGGCCGAGGCGGTTCAGCGCGAACGCGATCGGGAAGACGAGGAAATAGGGGACGAGATACACGCGGCCGAGCACCGCCCAACCTCCGACGAAGCCGATGGCGGCCATCACGGCGACGTGGAACGCGATCGTCGCGAGACGCTCGCGCGCGATGCGTCGCTGCAGCGCGGGCGGATAGCTCGCCGTCTCCCGGCGGGCCGCGCGGAAGTAGATGGGGAAGAGCGCCGGCGTGAAGTAGAGGAGCTTGTACCAGGCCTTGTTGATTTTGGGCGAGAGGTAGTGCCGCTTGGGATCGGCGACCGGGTCGCCGAGCTCGGCGTGGTGGGTCAGGTGCCAGCGGGTGAACTGCAACGAGGAGATCCCGGAAGGGACCGCGTACAGGATCCCGAGAGCCCGCTCGGCGGAAGGACGCGGCCCGTTGAAGACGGCGCGGTGCACGACCTCGTGGAGGAGGACGGTGAAGTTGAAGATCGTCCACCCGGCCACGAGTGCGGCGGGGATCCAGATCCACGGCTGCGGAAACATCCAGGAGACCGCGGAAGCCGCCCCGAGAATCAGGAACTGCCGCGCCGCGATCGCAAGGTGGCGGGCGGGGCTCTTCCGGTGGAGCTCTTTCAGAACTTCGTGAGGGATCTCCTTCGCGAGCCGGTGGCGCAGCTCGCGCGTCGCTTTCGCCCAGTGGTGCTCACCGCCGGTCGGAGGGTACTCGTCCCGGCGGATGGGTGTCGGTGCGGGTGCGGGTGCGGTGGCGCTCATTTCGGGTGATCCGGAGACAAAACCGTCGGAAAGGCTCATCTATTCTGCCCCAGGCGGCGGCTCTAGAGGCCCAGGACCTGCCCGGCGACGAAGAAGTAGATGAAGAGCCCGGTCGCGTCCACGAGGGTCGTGATCATCGGGGCGGACATGACCGTCGGGTCGATCCCGAGCCGCTGCGCGACGATCGGCACGAGCGCGCCCACGACGTTCGCCCAGGCGCAGATCCCGAGGATCGAGAGACCGACCGCGAGCCCCGTGGGGGCCGAAAAGCCCATGAGGAGGGCAAACAGGAACCCGAAAACGCCGAGAAGCGCCCCGAGAAGCAGGCCGCTGCCCGCTTCCCGGACGAACACCTTTCCGATCGACTTGAAACGGATCTCGTCGAGCGCGAGGCCGCGGATCACGGTCGCGACCGCCTGGGAGCCCGCGTTGCCCCCCGTCCCGATCAGGAGAGGGATGAAGAAGGCGAGCGCGACGACCTTGGTCAGGTGTCCCTCGAAGTGGCGGAGCACGAGTCCCGTCACGGTGGAGGCGACGAAGAGGAGGATGAGCCACACGACGCGCTTGCGGACGGTCCTCCAGATGGGCGTCCCGAAGTACGTCGATTCGACGGCCGAATCGTCGGGCGCCGCGACTCCGGCCATGTGGAGCACGTCTTCCGTCTGTTCCTCCGTCAGGACGTCGATGACGTCGTCGACGGTTACGATGCCGAGCGGCCGGTTCTCCTCGTCCACGACCGGGATCGCGTTCACGTCGTACTTCGAGACGAGCCTGGCGACCTCCTCCTGCGGCGTGTCCGTCCGGACCGTCGCGACGCGGCGGTCGAGAATCTCCCCGATCTTTCGATCCGGCGGCTCACGGAGCAGCTTGCGCAGCGCGACCGCGCCGACGAGGTGGTCCTCTCCGTCCACCGCGTAGATCGTCTGAATCGTCTCGACCTCCGGGTCGATCTTTTTCAGGTGATCGAGCGTCTCCGCCACGGTCCACTCGGGCCGCACCTTCGCGAATTTCTCCGTCATGAGTCGCCCGGCCGTGCCCGGCTCGTATCGGAGGAGCCGCTTGGCCTCGGCGGCGTCCCGCGGCGACATCTTCGCGAGCAGGGCCTCCCGGCGGCGCTGGGAGACGTGCTCGAGCAGGAAGACGACCTCGTCGCCGGGGACGCGGTCGAGCTGCGGCCCGAGCTTGTCGAGCGACGCCTGGTGAAGCACGAGCCGGAGCGTTTCGCCTTTCAGCTCCGAGAGAACGGCGGCGCCCTGCTCGGGGGGGAGCGCCTCGAAAAGCACGAGACGATCCTCGCGGGGCAGGTCCTCGAGCAGCTCCGCCAGGTCCGCGGGATGGAGCTCCGCGACCGCCCTCGCGAGCTCGCGAGGGTTCTCCCGGATGAGCTCCTCGATGTCGGGAGCGATCAGCTTCGCGAGCGACATGGTCGGTGTCGCTATTCTGTCGCGGGGAAGGGACGGGGCGGAAAGGAAAAGGCCCCGCAGGGCGGGGCCTCGACGTCACGGGGAGAGGAACCTACTTCTTGACCATCTCGATCGAAGAGACCTGGATCGTCATCGTCTCCTTGTCGGCCTTACCCTTCACGACGACTTCCTGTCCCGCGAGCTTGCCGGCGCCCGCCTGGTCGGAAAGGATCCACACCTTCTTGTCCGCCGGCGTGTAGAGGGCGTACTTGGCGCCCTTGTTCTTCACGCAGCTGTGCGCGCAGTCGGCGTGGCCGGCCTTGGCTCCCTTTTCCCCGCAACCGCTGTCGGTAACGGTGCCGGTCCAGGAGGCTTCCTCGCCGTGGTCGTGGGCGTAGGCGAACGACGCGAGACCGACGACGAAGGCGGTGACGAGAACACGGGACACGAGTTTCTTCATGCTGTCTCCTTTTCGGATGCCCCGGAAAGAGGGGCCTCACTTTCCTATACGGTTGTAAACGGCTTTTGGATGAACCCGACGGAGCTCGATTTGCTTCCCGCTCTGTATCGCGCGGCGCTCCGGGCCGTTGACCCGGAGCGCGCGGTCCGTACCGCCCTCGCCCGGCCCGAGATCGCTTCCGCGGTGCGAAACGCCCGGCGGGTGGGTGTTTTCGCCGTGGGAAAGGGGGCGGCGGGCATGTTTCGGGCGGCGTGGAAGCCGGGGCGAAAGGGGCTCGTCGTCCTTCCGCGGGGCGCGTCCGCCCCCCGCGGGCGCGGAATCCGTGTCCTCTTCTCCGCGCACCCGGAGCCCGACGCGTCGAGCGTCGCCGCCGCGCGCGCCGCGGTCCTCTTCTTTTCGGGGTTCGGCCCGGGAGACGTCATCCTGTCGCTCGTTTCGGGAGGCGCTTCGTCGCTCCTCAGCCTCCCGCGCCCCGGCCTGACGCTCGCCGCGAAGAAGCGCGCGGTCGCGCGCCTGGTCCGAGCGGGGGCGCCGATCGCCGAGGTGAACCGGCTTCGCACCTCTCTGTCGGCGGTGAAGGGAGGGAGGCTCGGGCGCGAGACGCGGGCGCGGCTCGTCACGCTCGTCCTCTCGGACGTGCCGGGAGACCGCGCTTCGCTCGTCGGGTCGGGGCCGACGGTCCGGCGTCGTCCGGGCGACCGGACGCGAGTCGTGGCGTCCAACCGGGACGGACTCGCGGGAGCCGCCCGCGAAGCGCGCAGGCGCGGCCTGGCCGTGCGGGTCTTCCGCCCGGGCCTCTCCGGGGAGGCGCGCGCCGCCGGGTCGGCGTTCGCGCGCGCGGCGAGGCGTCTCCCACCGGCAACCGCGCTCCTCGCGGGCGGCGAGACGACCGTCTCGCTCGGACGCGCGCGGGGGATCGGGGGCCGGAGCCTGGAGTTCGCGATCGCCGCGGCGATCGCGCTCCAAGGAACCGCGGACGTCGAGATCCTCGCGGCGGGCTCGGACGGGCGGGACGGATCCTCCCGCGCGGCCGGCGCGAGAGTGAATGGGGGCGCGGTCGAACGGGCCCGGCGCCGCGGCCGGGACCCGGAGCGGGCGCTCGCGCGGCACGATGCGGAGCCGTTCCTGGAAGCGGCCGGCGCGCTCCTCGTCACGGGTCCCACGGGAACGAACGTGGCGGACTGGGCCTTTGCTTTTCGTGGGGTCTGACCCCGCAGGGGTCAGATCCCTCCCCTGTGTTCCTTCTCGGAATCGAGTCGTATGGCGGGTATTATTGGCGGTTCCGATGCGTACGACACCCCGCCGGCGTGAGCTGGCCCCGCTCGAGCGTTTCACGGAGGAGCCGAACCGGTTCGGCGCCTACCGGATCGCGCTCGGCTTCCCGAACTCCTACGAGATCGGGATGTCGAACCTCGGGTTCCAGTGGGTGTACCGCCTCTTCAACCGGATCGACGACTTCGTCTGCGAGCGTTTCTTCCACGAGGAGGGGGAGCCCGCGGCCACCTTCGAGACCGGCACGCCCCTGTCCGAGTTCGGACTCCTGGCCTGGTCGCTCTCCTGGGAGATGGACGCCGTCAACATACTCCGGACGCTCTCCGCCGCCGGGATCCCGGCGCGCCGGGAGGAACGGGACGAGCGGCACCCCATCCTTCTCGTCGGGGGCGACATCGCGCGGATGAACCCCGCGGTGCTCACTCCCTTCGTGGACGTCTTCGCGCTCGGCGACGGCGAAAGGCTGGTTCCGGGAATCGCCGAGCTCTGCAAGCGCGGCCTCGACCGGGAAGGGTTCCTCCGCGAAATCGCGGGGCGCCCCGGTTTCTTCGTGCCGTCCGT